>NZ_JBSFHY010000002.1:54699-262181 GCF_053597295.1 Streptomyces sp. NPDC001450 | reverse complement strand
TTCCGCACCCACCACACCAAACACCGCAACAGCTACGCCCACAACCAGCAAGTACGCCCCATGGGCGCCGGCCTCGACCTCTACGGCCTGCGCAAGAACGGCACCGAATTCCCCGTCGAGATCAGCCTCAGCCCCCTCGAAACCGCCGACGGACTCCTCGTCTCCGCCGCCGTACGCGACGTCAGCGAACGCAAAGCCGCCGAAGAGCGCATCAACGAGCTCGCCGCACTCGTCGAGTCCTCCCAGGACGCGATCCTCGCCAAGACCCTCGACGGCCGGATTACCTACTGGAACGCCGCCGCCCAGCGGCTGTACGGGTTCTCGGCCGCCGAGGCGGTCGGACAGCATGTGTCGATCCTCGCCCCGTCCGACTTGAAGGACGAGATCGGGCTGCTCCTGGACCGGTTGCGCCGGGGCGAGAAGGTCGAGCACTTCGAGACGCTGCGGGTGACCCGGTCCGGCGCGATGCTCGACGTCGACGTCACCCTGTGGCCGACCCGGTCCCCGGACGGGACGGTCATCGGCGCCTGCGCGATCGTCCGCGACATCAGTGACCGCAAACGGGCCGAGGCGAAACTGACCGAACTGTACGAGCAGCAGCGGCACATCGCGCTGACGCTGCAGCGCAGTCTGATGGGCACGCCGCCCGCGATTCCCGACCTCGTCACCGCGAGCCGCTACCTCCCGGCCACCCAGGGAGCCGGTGTGGGCGGCGACTGGTTCGACCTGATCCCGCTGGGTGCCGGCCGCGTCGGGGTGCTGATCGGTGACGTGATGGGCCGCGGCCTGGAGGCGGCCGCCGTGATGGGTCAGCTGCGGTCCGCCGCGCACGCGCTGGCCAAGACGGGTATGCGGCCCCGTCAGCTGATGCAGGCGCTGGACACGGTCGTGGCCGACCTGAACGTCCCCGACCAACTGGTCACCTGCTGCTATCTCGTCGTCGCCGCCGACTCCGGCGAAGTGGTCATCTGTTCCGCGGGGCATCTGCCGGTCCTGGTCGCCGTCCCCGGCGAGGGTGCCAGCACCCTGTCGACGCCGGTGAACGCGCCCCTCGGCGTCGGCGGTGTGATCTACGAACAGCGCACCACGACCATCGCACGCGGCGCCACCCTCGTGCTCTACACCGACGGTCTCATCGAGACGCCGGGCTCCGACATCGAGGACCAGCTCACCGAGCTCATCGGCACCCTGGACAAGCTGGCCAGCTCCGGCCTCGACCTGGAGGCCGCCGCCGACCACGTCCTGACGACGCTGCTGCCCGACGCGAACGGGCACGACGACGTCACCCTGCTGCTCACACAGGTGCCGGCCGCCCCGCTGGCCACGGCCGGGGCCGAACTGTGCGCGGAGCCGCGCGCGGTGCGTGACGGTCGCGGATTCCTCGCCGCGACCCTCTGCGCATGGGGCTTCGTCGAGCGGGCGGACGACGCGTGTCTGCTGCTGTCGGAGATTCTCACCAACGCGGTGCAGCACGCGCAGGGCCCGATCGGCCTGCACGTGCGCCGCACGGACACCGAGCTGACGGTCGAGGTCAGCGACCCCAGCCCGCAGTTGCCCCAGCCCCGGATCGCGGCCGAGGAGGAGGAGTCCGGCCGGGGACTGCAACTCGTACGGGCCCTCGCCGACGACTGGGGAGTCCGGCCGACCGACGAGGGCAAGACGACGTGGTTCAGCCTCCGGATGGGGCAGCCGGTCGCCCCTCGGCCGACAGGACCGTAAACCCAAGGCCGTGGTGCGGGTTGTCGGGTGCCGAGGCAGGGGCGTCGGCACCCCGGGGACGGTCAGAAGCGGTGGTCGCCGCGGTGGTTGCGGTCGTCGCCACGATGGTTGCGGTCATCGCCGCGGTAGTGACGGTCGTGGCCAGGGTAGTCGCGGTGGTCGTCACGCCGGCCGTCGCCGTCGCCCCAGGACGAGGCGTCGATGAAGCGGCCGTGGTCGTTGCGCAGGGTGGCGGTGTCGGCGTTGCTCCACACGGAGTAGTGGCGGTCCTGGTAGACGTCGGTCGAACTGTCGCGGCCGACACCGGTGTGGACGCGGACGGTTTCCCGGCTCCCCAGCCAGTAGTTGCGGAAGGTGTAGGTGTTGCCGTCCCGGTCGGACAGGGTCCAGCCGCTCAGGTTCACGTCGCGGCGGCCGTTGTTGGTGATGTCGACCCACTCCCGGTTGAGGGCCAGGTTGGATCGCTCGTAGCGGCCATGAATGCTGGACTGCACGTCACCGATGACCACCTGAGGGTCCGGGTGCGCGCTCGGTCGGTCCGCAGCGGAGGCGGGCAGCGCCACCGCTCCGACCAGAGCGGCCGCCACGGCGGCAACTGCAGTCAGACTACGTGGGGTCACAGAAACGGAAGCGGACACAGGGTCCCCCTTGCAGGGTGTGGGCACGTCCTGGCTTCACGGCCTCTGGCCGTGGGCCGGGGGTGCGGCATGTGAGGAGCGGCCGTGCGGCCGCGCCCCCACACCTTCCTGCCCCGGGCAAGAGAAGCGCGGCACACACGAGGCGTGTTACAGATCGTACACATATTGGTGACACTCGCATGCATAGTCCATCTATGCGCCGAATGCCCCTTTTGCGGCCTTCTCAAGCCGTCCCACATGAGCACACACCGGCCCGTCACCCGAAAGTGAGCAACAGCCCTCAGGCATCTGCCACGCGTACACCCGCCGACCGTCGGCCGTGAAGTGGCTGATTTTGAGCCTTGCTTCAGGCAGAACTTGCGAATCGAGTGGGATTATATGATCAGATCTCCCGATGCGTACCCCCCACATACCGACGCATCAGCCTGCCCAGTCGGACGGGCATTCCGCCGGGCGGGTTCCACCCGGCCGCAATCCGTACGACGAACTCGCCTCGCCGACACACCATCCACTGGAGGACTTCCTCACCGAGAACAGCGCGCCGACCTCCCAGGACGACGACGCCGAACAGCCCTGGGCCCCGCCCAACCACCGGCGCGGCAGCCGGCGCCGCAACCGTGCCACCGGCCTGCCCACCGTGGTCAGAGTTCTCGCCTGGGCGCTCACCCTCGCCTGCCTCGTCACCCTCGCCGACCGCTGGGCGCTGCTGTATGCCGAGCACAAGGCCTCGGAACGGCTCAAGGACCAACTGCATCTCGCCGCCGCCCCCGAGGTGCGGATCGGCGGGTTTCCCTTCCTCACCCAGCTTGCCGCGCAGCGCCTCGACTCGGTCCGGGTCACCGTCCCCGGTGTCCCGGCTCGCCGGGTCACCCTCACCCAGGTCACCGCCACCGCACGCGACATACGTATCGACGGCGACGGACCCACCGCCGTGCGCGGCGCACTCGTGCGGCAGGTGCACGGTCGGGTCCTGCTGTCCTTCGCCGACATGAACCGCGAACTCGGCGCCTCCCAGGTGGACTTCACGGCGTGCGGACCGGGCCGCGTGCGGGCCCACGGCGATCTGCGCGTCGTGGGGAACGATCTGCGGGTACGCGCCGACGTCCGCATCCGGCGCGAAGGGGAGCGCGGCATCGCCACCTCCGTGGACGGCATGCGGCTCGACATCGGTGACCTCGCGACGTACCGGCCCGGCACCGGGCCCGGCGAGGGCCTCCACCTGACCCGCGCCTCGGCGCGGCGGCTCACCCGGGAGGCGGAGAAGATCAGGGCCTTTCTGGCCGTCCCGGAGATCGTGCGGCGCCTGGGCGTCCCCGTCAGCGCGGTGCGCGCCGCGCTGCACGACGAGGACAGGCTCCATCAACTCACCGGCGCGCCGCGCTTCCTGCACGGCCTGACCCGCATGAACCTCGTGGACGTGGCCCTCGCCCACCCGAGGCTCCTCGAGCGGCTGGGCCTCGACCTCTCCCTCCTCACCGCACTGACCAAGCTCACCCGCCCGCAGATCGCCGACCGCTTCTCCTTCTCCTTCCAGCTGCCGAAGCCGCCTTCGGGTGCCCTGCGCCTGCAGCGCGTGACGGTGCACAAGGACGGCATCCACGCCGACGTCACGGGGTCGGGACTGCTCCTGGGGCACTGAACGTGCTCCGTGCGGCAAGGCACCTCAACTCATGGGTTCTCCAAGTCGGTTGACCCAGTCACGGACGGCCTGTGCCGTGGTGGGTGCGTGTTCCTCGGCGATGCTCCAGCGGTCGCCGGGGACGTTCGCCGTCTCGGACAGGTGTGGCCAGGAGGCCCGCCAGTCGTGGGTTCCTGTCTCGCGGCTGCCGTGGGTGCGCATCTCCGGCAGCCGGTCGGCGCGTACCAGGAGTGCGGGTACGTCCACCGGTTCGGGGAGCCAGCAGCGAACATCCGCGTGTAGGCGCCGAGCGCGGCCAGCGCCATGTCCTCCACCGCGGTGTCGAACCCCTCCCCCATGGCCAGGGCCGCGCGGGCGGGCAGGGCTGCCAGGCAACCCCCCACCGCTTCCTCGCCGTTGGACAGGCAGAACGCGCGCGCCGCCGAACGGGTGACGGCTCATCGGGTGAACCTGCCGAGGAGACGGCGCCCCGGCGCGCGCCCGGCTCCGGCCGGTGTCCCCTCCAGTGCGGCGTACTGCGGCGGCGGCACTGCCGCAGGGGTATGTCAACACGGCCGAGCAGGGAGGACGGCGCCCGTGGGCGGGGGCGGTCGGACCGCGATACAGGAGAGTCATGAGCCGGTCCCGCATAGCCTCCTATGTGTCCGCCCTCCTCCTCGCGGCCGCCTGCACCCTCGCCGGTCCCGCGATGGCGCCGGCGGCGCCGAGCACCGAAGCCCTGCACACCGCAACCCTGGACTACGTGGCTCTCGGTGACTCCTATTCGGCCGGTGTCGGAGCCGGCAGCTACTTCACCTCCGGCTCGGACTGCCTGCGCAGCGGCCGGGCGTACCCGGTCCTGTGGGCCGCGGCCCATGCGCCGTCGTCGTTCAGCTTCACGGCATGCAACGGGGCTCGTGCGAGCGACGTCATGGCGAAGCAGCTCGGCCCGCTGAGTCCCCGTACCGACCTGGTCAGCATCACCGTCGGCGGCAGCGACTCGGGCTTCTCCGGCGTGATGGCGACCTGCGTACTGCCCGGCACCAGGGCATGCTTCTCCGCCGTCACCAAGGCGCGCGCCTTCATGGACGGGACCCTCCCGGGCGACCTGGACCGTCTCTACTCGGCCATCCGAAGCAAGGCACCCGCCGCCCACGTCGTGGTGCTCGGCTACCCGCACCTCTACCAGCTCCACGGCACCTGTTCGGGCGGCCTCACGGACACGGAGAGGTCGGCGCTCAACGAGGCCGTGGACCAGCTCAACAGGGTGATCGCCAAGCGCGCCGTCGACCACGGGTTCACGTTCACCGACCCCCGGGCCGCCTTCGCCGGGCACGAGATCTGCTCGCCCACACCCTGGCTGCACAGCGCCGACTGGCTGGATCTGACCGAGTCGTACCACCCCACGGCACCCGGGCAGTCGCTGGGCTATCTCCCCCTCCTCGCCGGCGCGGCCTGATCTCGCCATACATCGGATGTGTCAGGGCACTCATGACCGCGCAAAGAAGCGCTCGCCGGTGCCCCGCAGAGCCGTGCTCGGCACCGCGTCGGGCGGAGCGGCAACGGTGGCCCTGCCCGGCCCGGCCCACGCCGATCTGCCCGCACAGGCGACGGGATCCGGCAGACCCGGTCCGGCGGGCGGGGCCGTCATACGCCCATGGCGACTGCGCGACACCATGACGACCGACGATGCCTGGGCATGGTTCCTGCGCGGCCAGGACCTGCTGTGGACCCGCTACCGGTCCTTCCTGGCCGAGGCCGGCTCCTCCTCCCCCACCGTGGACCTGCCCACGCTCCCCGTCGACGCAGCCGCGCAGGACGCCCCGGCGGAGACCAGGACCGCGCCGTACATGATCTTGACGACGCACGCCTGAGGGAGAGCAGCCGGCCGGCACCGCTCGCTCCGTGCGCACACGCGGGCACGTGAGGTGGAGGGCGGGGCACGGCGGTCACTCAGGGATGAGGGCGCGTTGCAGCCGAGGTTAGATGGGGCTATGGACCCGCGGCCCGAGCGTCTGCGGTCCTGGCAGGGGCTGCGCACCGTCTCCGGCCAGGTCTTCATCCTGCAGGTCTTCATCATCGTCGTGCTTGTGGCGGCGGCCGTGGTCGCCCTGCTCCTGCAGTCCCGGACGGACGCCGAGCGCGAGGCCCGCAACCGCACACTGGCGGTGGCCTCGGCCGTCGCCTCGTCCCCGTCGGTACGACAGGCCCTGCAAGGCCCGAACCCCACCGCCGCCCTCCAGTCGCAGGCCGAGGAGGTCCGCAAACGCTCCAAGGTGGACTTCATCGTGGTGATGAGTCCGGAGGGCATTCGCTACACCCATCCGAATCCGGCGCGGATCGGCCAGCACTACATCGGCAGCATCGCGCCGGCACAGCACGGTGGAATCGTCACCGAGACCACCACGGGGACGCTGGGCCGCTCGGTGCGGACCGTCGTCCCGGTCACCTCGTCCGACGGGAAGGTCATCGGTCTGGTCTCCGCGGGCATCACGGTCAAGCAGGTGAGCGGGGCGGCCGAGCGGCAGGTACCGCTCGTCCTGGCCGCTACCGGGGTGGTGCTCCTGGCGGCCACCGGCGGAACCGCGCTGATCAGCAGGCGGCTGCGCCGTCAGACACACGGCCTCGGCCCGGTGCAGATGACACGCATGTACGAGCACCACGACGCCGTTCTGCACACGGTGCGCGAAGGTGTTCTGATCGTCGATCCGCAGGGCAGTCTGCTCCTGGCCAACGACGAGGCACGACGCCTGCTCGGGCTCGCGGCGGACGTGGAGGGCCGGCCCGTCGAAAGTCTGGGACTCGAGCCGGGCGCGGAGCGGCTGCTGCTGTCCGGTACCGCGACCACGGACCAGGTGATCAGGGTCGGCGACCGGCTGCTGGCGATCAGCCAACGCCCCATGGCGCAGCTGCCCGGGCCAGGAGGCGCGGTCGCGACCCTGCGTGACACGACGGAACTCAGCGCGCTGATGGGCCGCGTGGATGACGTACAGGAACGGCTCAAGCTGCTGTACGACGCCGGGATCCGCATCGGCACCACGCTCAACGTGACGCGCACGGCCGAGGAACTGGCCGAACTGGCCGTCCCCAGGTTCGCCGACTACGTCACCGTCGACCTGGCCGATGCCGTCCTGCGCGGCGAGGAACCGAACCTGGCGAACATGGCGGAGCTGCGGCGTGTCGCCCTGCACGGCATCCGGGAGGACACACCGCTGTATCCACCTGGCCGGCTCATCCACTTCGACGCCTCCACGCCGCAGGCCTCCGGGTTCGGTTCCGGGCGGATGGTGCTGGAGGCGGACATGGCGGCGTTCTCCGGCTGGCAGGCACAGGCCCCCGACCGGGCTCGCAGGCTGGTCGCCTATGGCATTCACTCCATGATCGCGGCTCCGCTGCGGGCACGTGGGGTGATTCTCGGCGTGGCGACCTTCTGGCGCTCGAAGGAGCCCGCGCCCTTCGGTCCGGAAGACCTCTCGGTGGCCGAGGAACTGGTCGCCCGTGCCGCGGTGAGCATCGACAACGCCCGCCGCTTCACCCGGGAGCACGCCATGGCCGTCGCGTTGCAGCGCAGCCTTCTGCCGCACGCGCTTCCCGAGCACAGCGCTGTCGAGGTGGCCCACCGCTATCTGCCCGCCGAGGCGGGGCTCGGCGGTGTCGGCGGCGACTGGTTCGACGTCATCCCCCTGCCGGGAGCCCGCGTCGCGTTCGTGGTGGGCGACGTCGTGGGGCACGGTATGCACGCCGCCGCGACCATGGGGCAACTGCGCACCGCCGTCCACAACTTCTCCACGCTCGACCTGCCGCCCGACGAGCTGCTCTGGTACCTGGACGAGCTCGTCACCCGCATCGACCAGGACCGGGACGGCGAGAACAGCGAAGCGCCGACGCTCACGGGTGCCACGTGCCTGTACGCGATCTACGACCCGGTGTCCGGCCTGTGCACCTTGGCCAGAGCCGGCCACCTGGACCCCCTGGTCGTGTACCCGGACGGCCGCGCGGACCTGGCCGGGGTGCCGGCCGGTCCCCCGCTGGGGCTGGGCGGGCTGCCGTACGAGAAGGCGGAGATACGCCTGCCCGAGAGCAGCGTCATCGTGCTGTACACCAACGGCCTGATCGAGGAGCGGCAACGTGACATCGACGAGGGGATCGAGCAGCTGCGCCGCGCCATCGCCCACGCCGGGCGGACGCCGGAACAGATGTGCCAGGCCGTGCTGGACGCGCTGCTGCCGACGGCACCGCGCGACGACGTGGCGCTGCTGGTCGCGCGCACCCGGCTGCTCGACAGCGGCCGTACCGCGGTCTGGGACGTGCCCTCCGATCCTTCGGCCGTCGCCGGCGTGCGGGCCTGCGCCGCCAGGCTGATGCACACATGGGGCCTGGACGAGGAGGCGTTCACCCTGGAGCTGATCCTCAGTGAGCTGGTCACCAACGCCATCCGGCACGCGACCGGCCCGATCAGCGTGCGCCTGATCCGCGACCGCACCCTCGTCTGCGAAGTGTCCGACGGGAGCAGCGTCTCCCCGCACCTGCGCCGGGCCACCACGATGGACGAGGGCGGCCGCGGCCTCTTCCTCGTGGCCCAGTTCGCCGACCGCTGGGGCACGCGCTACACGCCTGACGGCAAGGTCATCTGGACCGAACAGCAGCTGCCCGTATAGCCGTGGCGGCCTCGGTCGACGCCGCCGGCTCTGGTCGTACGCCGGCCGCGCCTCGCCGATCGCCGGGGCCGTCAGCTCGGCCCAGCGCCGTATCTCCTGTACGACCGAGCTCATGGTCCCGCCCAGGGACGTGGCGAGCGACGAGCGCGTCGCGCTCACGGTCGCGGCGGGTTCTGGCCGGCACCTTCCCGCTCACACCGAGCGCAACGACCTTCTGCTCAGGTCACTTGAGAGAATCGCCCACGCCGACTGCACCACCGTTCTCGCCCTGCACAACGACCCCGCGCGGCCGTTGCCCCAGAAGGCCCGCCTCGCGCGGGGCGGCTAGCGGACGGCGACCGCGGGCGGACGTTCCCGTAGTGCGCCGTATCCGATGAAGTACGCGGGCAGGCGCCGCATCCATCGTGACCCGGCGACCATGCGAGCGAGGCGCTGGGCCCGCTCCGGGCTGCCGAGAGGCGGACGGCCCTGCAGGACGGGAGCGATGAAGAGGGCGTGGGCCGTACGCTGGAGCGCCTGGGTGGCGACCGTGGTCGGAAGGCGCCGGCGCTGCACACCACGTACGTCGCGCAGGCCCACGGTCCCGCTGCGCAGCGGCTCGATCAGGTAGCGGGCGGCGGCCACGGCGTCCTGGACCGCGAGGTTGATCCCGATGCCGAAGACCGGGGACATCGCGTGCGCGGCGTCGCCGATACACAGCAGCCCTGGCCGGTGCCAGTGGCGCAGCCGGTCCAGGCGCACGTCCAGGAGCTTGACCTCGTCCCAGGAACGCAGGGCGTGCGAGCGGTCGGCGATCCACGGCACGGCCGCGGTGAACTGGGCCAGGAAGCGGTCCAGGCCCGCGGCCCGGCGCTGTGCGTCGGTGCCCTTCGGAATGAGTCCGGCGCACTGCCAGTAGTCGCCACGGTCGATCATCGCGGTCAGGAAGCGGTCCCCGGCACCGCCGACGAGTCCGCGCGGGTCTCCCTCGTGCCGTGGCAGACGGAACCACCAGGCGTCCATCGGGCAGGTGAAGCTGCGCAGTCCCAGTTCCGGCCGGGAGCGCGCCAATGATCCCCGGCCGTCACAGGCGACGGTCAAGACAGCCCGCAACTCGCCGGTACGGCCGTCAGGGGTGCGGTAGCGCACCCCGGTGACCCGTCCGGACTCGATCAGGAAGGAGGTCGCTTCGGTGTTCATCCTGAGCCGGAAGGACGGCTCGCGCCGGGCCTCGTCCGCGAGCAGGTCCAACAGGTCCCACTGGGGCACCATCGCCACGTAGTTGTAGGGTCCGCGCAGCACCGTGAGGTCGGCGACGGTTACCGTCGAGCGGCCGGCTCCGACAGGCAACTGGACGGTGTTCACCCGCCGCTGCGGCAGCTCGGCGAAGCGTTCGGCCAGCCCCAGGTCGTCCAGGAGGGCCAGGGTGGAGGGGTGGACGGTGTCGCCGCGGAAGTCGCGCAGGAAGTCGCCATGCTTCTCCAGGACCGTCACCGCGACGCCGGCCCGGGCCAGCAGCAGAGCGAGCACCATGCCCGCGGGACCGCCTCCCACCACACAGCACGTGGTCCGTTCCATTGCAGTCCTGCCCTTCACGATCACGAGAGCAGTAATTCATCATTCGATGAATACCATACTCCTCTCCGCGCCGGCCGACCCTGGAAGCGGCGTACGGAAAGCGCGAACCGGCGCACGGAAAGCACTTGCTTCGAGCGCACTCGAACGATCTAGCGTGACGGGCATGAGTAACGCCATCGAACAGATCCGCAAGGTAGAGCTGGGCACCGGCGGCCCCCTCGTGGGCGTGCAGGGCTTCGGCGCCATGGGCATCAGCGATGCGTACGGCGAGACGGACGTCGCGGCGGCC
The DNA here is from genome assembly GCF_053597295.1 of Streptomyces sp. NPDC001450. Lineage (NCBI taxonomy): Bacteria > Bacillati > Actinomycetota > Actinomycetes > Kitasatosporales > Streptomycetaceae > Streptomyces > Streptomyces sp. NPDC001450. The sequence continues at coordinate 251,702 of NZ_JBSFHY010000002.1, read as the reverse complement.
CGGGACACCCTGGAGGCTACTCTCGAGGCGGGTGTCACCCTCATCGACACCGCCGACGTGTACGGCTCCGGCACCAACGAGGAGTTCCTCGCGCCGTTCGTGGCCGCGCACCGCGACGAGATGACCCTGGCCACCAAGTTCGGCATCGAGCGCCGTGCCGACGACCCGCGCTACCGCGGTATCCGAAACGAGCCCGCCTATGTGAGGAACGCGGTCGAGGCGAGCCTGCGCCGCCTGAACGTCGAGGTCATCGACCTGTACTACATGCACCGGCGCGACCCCGCCGTCCCGCTCGCCGAGTCCGTCGGCGCCATGGCCGAACTGGTGCGGGAGGGCAAGGTCAGGCACCTCGGCCTGAGCGAGGTCACCGGCGCCGAGCTGCGCGAGGCGCACGCCGTGCACCCGATCACCGCCCTGCAGTCGGAGTGGTCGGTCTTCAGCCGGGACGTCGAGCGCAGCGCGGTGGGCGCTGCCGCCGAACTGGGTGTCGCGTTCGTGCCGTACTCGCCGCTGGGCCGGGGCTTCCTGACCGGTGCTTTCGCCGACGCGAGCACGGATCTCTCCAGCAGCGACTTCCGGCAGTATCAGCCGCGCTTCACCGGCGACAACGCCAGGGCGAACGCCGCCCTCCTGGAGCCCCTGCGCAAGATCGCGGCCGACCACGGCGCCACCACGGCGCAGATCGCCCTCGCCTGGGTGCACCAGCGGGCCCAGGTGCACGGCCTGACCGTGGTGCCGATCCCCGGGACCCGTAAGCGCAGCCGCCTCCTGGAGAACGCCGAGGCCACCCGGATCACGTTGACCGCCGACGAACTGGCGCTGCTGGAGCCGATCGCCGGCCAGGTGGCGGGCGACCGCTACCCGGACATGTCGTTCACTTCCGTGGGGCGGGAGGCCTAGGGTCGAGCGGGGGTGCGGGGCCGTTCCTGACCGGATGTAGATGGCGGCGAGTCGGAGTCCGGCGCGGTGGATGGACCGGTGATCCCGCCTTTGCCCATTCCGCCACCGCCCACCCCGCCGAGAGGTCCGGTCCGGCAACAACGGCTCAAACGGTGGTGGGGAGTTCCCGCTGCCGTCGCCGCAATCCGCCCGCGCCGGAGGGCACTTGGCCCCTGCGCGGGCGGAAGCCCGGTGGCCACGCGGAGGTCCGGGCGGCCTCGCGCGCGGGAAGCCTGCGGGAGCGGACGAGTACCGGCAACATGACCACGCCCGCCGCCACGGCGGCGGGCGTGCGGACGGACAGGACGGCGGCGGCCGAGCATCCACGTGGCGGCGGAGGCGACGAGCGCCCAGAGGCCCCACACCCCCGTCAGCAGCCGCCCGCCGGCTTCCCGGTCCGCGGGAGGCGCGACACCGGCCGTGCCACCGAGCGCCCAGCAGGGTCTCCGACCCTCCCCGCGAACACCTCCGGCCAACGCCGTCGAAGGTGGGCGGGCAAGGCGAGTGCGAGGCCCAGTCCCATGCCCACGAAGCAGATCTGGATCAGCGCGGCTTCCCAACCCGGCGTGGCAGGACCGGAGTCTTCGTGACGCTGCGGCGCGCCGTCCGACAAGCCAGCAGCGAGTCCCGTACGACATACGGCAGCAGCGGAACGAGCAATCCCGTGCCCACCCAGGCGACGAACGCCACCAGCGGTCCCCGTATTCGCCTTCCCCAAGGCCGTACCAGGGCGAGGGCCACGGCGATCCCGATGACCGCCATGCCGACGGTCTCCGTGTCGAGCACCACCCACCCGGTCAGGTCGAACCCGTCGCCGATGGGCAGCAGCCCCGCCACCGCACCCACCCATGACCTCGGTCTGCCGAACATGCCGCCAAGTGGAGCAATCACCGGTGTGCCGGGACGCGGCAAAGGAGGCTGGACCTCTTGCAGGGGTCGTGCGATCAGGAGTCCGGTGTGCGAAGGCCGCGAAAGCCGAACCGTCAGGCATGTCGTCCACCGGCACGGCGCGCTTTTCGGGCCGGACTTGAAGCTCCGACGGCGGGCGCGTTGGGGAGCGCCGAGTGAGGAACGGGCGTACCCGTCGGGAGCCGGAGGCCGGCATGGGCGTACGGACCCAACTGCCCGCGGCCCCCATGTGGATGCGCTGGCTTCCGGTGCTGTTCGTCGCTGCCCTTCTGTTGATCGAACCCCTCACGCCGGTGGACTGGCCGGTGAGCTTCGCGCTGATCACCGTGCCGCTGCTGGCCGCCTTCGCCCAGGGGCCCCTCGTGGTCGCCGGCGTCACGGTCTTCGCGGTCCTCTTCGAAGGGGTCCTGGCCGGTACCCCTTGCTGTGCGGGCCGGTCCGTCGGCTACCTGTGGGAGCGCCACTACGTGGCTTCCTACATCTGCACCGCCCTGGTGGGCGCAATCGGCACGGTCCTGGCCGCCCATCGGACCCGCCGTGAACGCACGCTCGCCGACGTGCGCTTCGTGGCCGAGATCGCGCAGCGCGTCCTGCTGAGACCGGTCCCGCGCCGGATCGGAAACCTTCTGCTGGAAAGCCTCTACCTCTCCGCCGCCGCGGAAGCGCGCATCGGCGGCGACCTCTACGAGGCCGTCCCCACCCCGTACGGGGTCCGGCTGCTCATCGGTGACGTCCGCGGCAAGGGTCTGCTCGCGGTCGAGACCGCCGCCACCCTGCTGGGCGCGTTCCGCGAGGCGGCGCACGACGAACCCGATCTGCCCGCCCTGGCCGACCACGTGGAGACCAGCATGGACCGCAGGGCGATGCTGCTCGGCGGAAGCGAGCTGGGCGAACGGTTCGTCACCGCCATCTTCGCCGAGATCCCCACCGACGGTCATCTCGTCCGGATCGTCAACTGCGGTCATCCGCCCCCGCTCCTCATCCGCGCTGACGAGGTCCGCGAACTGGACCGGGGGCGGTCGGCTCCGCCGTTGAACCTCGGTGTGCTGGGCGGAGAGCCGTACAACGTCGACGTCTACGACTTCCGGCCCGGCGACCAGCTCCTGCTGTACACGGACGGCATCACGGAGGCCCGCGACCCCCACGGCACCTTCTATCCCCTGCTCGAGCGTCTGCGCTCCTGGGGCCCTCTTCCGCCGCGGGAGCTGCTGGAACAGCTCCACCGCGACCTGATGGCCTACAGCCACAACCGCCTCCAGGACGACACCGCGGCGCTCACCGCCTGCCTGCTCGCCGACCAGCCGGCCGCGCCGCCTCCCCCATCGGGCGGGGTGGGCGGAAGCGGCGGGCCCCGGTGATGCCGCCGGCGGCCCCTGCGGCACGCACGGGAGGACGTGCGGGCCACGGCCGCGGGCCCCGTCGGACACCGTGGTAGCGTCCCGCCGGAGGCTCTGACGGGCCTGCCCCGGACGAGATGTGCGCCGTACCCGGCCCGCCAAGACGACGCACGCGCGGAGACATCGTGAACACCGGCACGCACCTGATCGACTTCACCAACTCCCCTCCCCAGGCCCGTCCGCTGGACGTGAGGTGGATCCACGGTTCGCCGTCGGCCAAGCACAACACCGACCCGGACATCCAGGTCCACGCCTATGACGAGCACACGTTCATCCTGCGGCAGAACATGGCGGTGCACTACGAGGCGCCGTTCCTGTTCCTGCTGTGCGGCAACGAACGTGCGGTGCTGATCGACACCGGCGCCACCGGGTCCGCCGAGTTCTTCCCCCTGCGCCAGGTCGTCGACGGGCTCCTCACGGACTGGCTCGCCCGGCATCCCCGCGACAGCTACGAGCTGCTGGTGCTGCACACCCACGGGCACGGTGACCACGTCGCGGGCGACGACCAGTTCGCCGGCCGCCCCGACACCACGGTGGTGGGCGCCGACCGTGCCGCCGCCTGGCGGTACTTCGGGTTCGACGCGGACCCGGACGCCGTCGCCCACGTCGACCTGGGCGGCCGGGTACTGGAGTGCCTGGCCACCCCAGGCCATCATGCGGCGGCCGTCACGTACTACGACCCGGCCACCGGCCTCCTGCTCACCGGCGACAGCGTGTATCCCGGGCGGCTCTACATCGAGGACGTCCCCGCCTTCGCCCGCAGCATCGACCGTCTGATCGAGTTCGCCGACCGCCGGCCCGTCGCCCATGTGCTCGGCTGCCACATCGAGATGACCACCGAGCCGGGCGTGGACTATCCGGTCCGCACCACCTACCAGCCCGACGAGCCCCCGCTCCAGCTGACCCCGGCTCACCTCCGCAGGATCCGTGACGCGCTCACCGAACTCGACGCCGACCTCACCTGGCGCGCCTACTCCGACTTCGTCCTCTGTCCCCACAGCTGAGCCCGGTGCGGCCGGCATTGGCCCTCAGGCTGCCGTAGCCCCGTCGTGTTCCGCCCGGTCGTGGTGAATCGGCGTCCTCGTGCCGGTCAGGGGAACGCCCGTCCCGCCGCGCCCGGCGGCGACGATCTCCGCCACGATCGACAGGGCGGTCTCCTCCGGCGTACGGGCGCCGAGGTCGAGGCCGATCGGGGAGCGCAGCCGGGCCAGCTCCCGCTCGCTCACGCCCTCTTCCCGCAGACGCCGATCGCGTTCCTCGTGGGTGCGGCGCGAGCCCATCGCACCGACGAACGACACCGGCATCGCGAGGGCCTCCTTCAACAGGGGTACGTCGAACTTCGCGTCGTGGGTGAGCACGCACAGGACGGTTCGGGCGTCGGTCGCGGTACGCCGCAGATAGCGGTGCGGCCAGTCGACGACGACCTCGTCGGCGTCGGGGAAGCGGGCCCGCGTGGCGAAGACGGGGCGGGCGTCGCAGACGGTCACGTGGTAGCCGAGGAACTTGCCGGCCCGGGCCAGCGCCGAGGCGAAGTCCACCGCCCCGAAGACGATCATCCGCGGGGGCGGCACGTTCGACTCGACCAGCAGGGTGAGGCCGCCGGGACAGTGCGAGCCGTCCGCGGCGATGTCCACCGTGCCGGTGCGCCCGGCCTCCAGCAGGGCGCCGGCCTCGGCCGCCGCCGTCCGGTCCAGTTGCGCGGGGCCGCCGAGACCGCCCTCGTACGTACCGTCGGGTCGTACCAGCAGGGCCCGGCCGAGGAGTCCGGCCGGGCCGCGGGCGACCCGGGCGAGGGCTGTCGGTTCGCCCCGGACAGCAGCCGACAGAGCCGACGCCAGGACCGTCCGGGCGGGTGCTTGCCCGCCCACCGGCGTGATCAGGACGTCGATCGTCCCGCCGCAGGTCAGTCCTACGGCGAAGGCGTCCTCGTCGCCGTAGCCGAACCGTTCCGTGACGCTCTCGCCCGCCTCGAGCGCATGCAGACACAGGTCGTAGACCGCGCCCTCCACGCACCCGCCGGAGACCGAGCCGATGACGGTGCCCTCGCTGTCCACGGCGAGGGCGGCGCCGGGACCGCGCGGCGCGCTGCCACCCACCGTCAGCACGGTGGCGACGGCGAAGTCCCGGCCCTCCTCGACCCAGCGCAGCAACTCCTCGGCGATGTCAAGCACTTGACTCTCCGGCCAGGACGACGCGGTCCGGGCGGATGGGCAGGCTGCGGTGGCGCACACCGGTCGCGTGCCAGACCGCGTTGGCGACGGCGGCCGCGGCTCCCACGACGCCGATCTCGCCGATGCCCTTGATCCCGACCGGATCCTTCGGGTCCGAGTCGTCGATCCAGTCGGCCTCGATGTACGGCACGTCGGCGTGCGTGGCCACGTGGTAGCCCGCGAGGTCGGCTCCGACGTGGCCGCCCGAGGCGCGGTCCCGGACCGCCTCCTCGTGCAGGGCCATGGAGATGCCCCAGATCATGCCGCCGGTGAACTGGCCGCGTGCGGTGAGCGGGTTGACGATCCGGCCCGCGGAGAAGATGCCGAGCATGCGTCGCACGCGCACCTCGCCGGTGGTGACGTCCACGGCCACCTCGGCGAACTGCGCCCCGAAGGAGTGGCGTTCGGCGGGGGTGAGGGCGCCGATGGCCGCGGTGGTGTCCGACCGTACCGTGATGCCCTCCGGGGGGATGCCGGTGCCCAGGGCCAGCCTGTCGCGCAGTTCGTCGGCCGCGGCCGTGACCGCCCACGCCCAGGAACGGGTTCCCATGGATCCGCCGGCGATCATCGCCGGGCCGAAGTCGCTGTCGCCGATGCGGACGTGGACCCGTTCCGAGGGCACCCGCAACGCGTCCGCGGCGACCAGGGTGAGGGCGGTACGGGCCCCGGTGCCGATGTCGGCCGCGGCGATCCGGACGGTGAAGGTGCCGTCAGGGTGCGCGGTCACGGTCGCCGTGGACGGCATGGCACCCGCGTGGAAGGAGGCCGCCGCCGTGCCGGTGCCGAGCCGCCAGCGACCGTCCCGGCGCAGGCCCGGACGTGGGTCCCGGTCCGCCCAGCCGAACCTGCGGGCGCCCTCGCGGAAGCAGGCGGGCAGCCGGCGGCCCGCGAACGGCAGGCCGGAGACGGGCCCCTTGTCGGGTTCGTTGCGCAGGCGCAGCTCGATCGGGTCGATCCCGCACTTCTCGGCGAGTTCGTCGAGCGCCGCCTCCAGGGCGAACGACCCCGGTGCCTCACCCGGGGCGCGCATCCACGTCGGGGTCGGTACGTCGCGCCGTACGACGCGGTTGGCGGTGTGGTGGGCGTCGGCGTCGTACATCACCCGCGCCACCCCGGCGCTGGGTTCGACGAACTCGTGCACGGTGGAGGTGAGGCTGACCGAGCGGTGCTCCAGCGCGCGCAGCCGTCCGTCTGCTCCGGCGCCGAGCCTGACGCGCTGGACGGTGGGGCTGCGGTAGCCGGCGAGCGAGAACATCTGGCGGCGGGTCAGGACGACGCGTACGGGTCGTCGCAGCTCGGTAGCGGCCATCACGGCGGCCACCTGGTGGGCGCGGACGCCCTTGCTGCCGAAGCCGCCGCCGACGTGTTCGGAGCGTACGTGCACCGAGGCAGGGTCGAGCGAGAAGAGGCTCGCGAGTTCGCCGGCGACCCAGGTGGTGCCCTGGTTGGAGTCGACCACCTCGAGCCGGCCGCCGTCCCAGCGGGCGGTCGCCGCGTGCGGTTCCATCGGGTTGTGGTGCTCTTCGGGGGTGGTGTACTCGGCGTCGTGGACAATGGCCGACGCGGCGAGTTCGGCGTCGAGGTCACCCTTCTCCGCGACCGCGGGCATATGGCCGTCCAGCGGGTAGGCGTCCGGGTGCTCGCCCGTGAAGTCGACGTCGTGGGGCTCCTGTTCGTAGTGCACCACGAGCGCCTCGGCGGCCTCCCTGGCCTGCTCGGACGTCTCGGCTACGACCAGCGCCACCGGCCAGCCCAGGTGCGGCACCCGGTCGTGCTGGAAGACGGCGCAGGTCGGGTCGGGCTTCGATCCCATCAGACCGGCGTAGTCGGTCTCGACGCGCGGGGCGTTGCGGTGGTCCAGGACGGCGAGGACGCCCGGGAGTTCGAGGACGGGAGCGGTGTCGATCTCGCGGATGCGCCCGCGGGCGACCGTGGACAGCACCAGCCAGCCGTGCGCGAGGCCGGCGAAGGGGACCTCGCCCGCGTAGCGGGCCGCTCCGGTGACCTTGTCCCTGCCCTCCACGCGGGTGTGCGCGGTGCCGACGGAGGGCGTCGGCGTGGGTGTCCCGGTGGTGACGGTGGTCATCGGGCGGCCTCCTCGGCGAGTTCGGTCAGCACGGCCACCACGAGGTTGCGCATCAGGGTCACCTTGTAGCCGTTGTGCGGCAGCGGCCGCGCGGCCGTCAGCTCGGCGGCCGCCGCCGCGGCGTAGGTCTCGGCGTCGGCCGGCGCCCCGGTCAGGACACGCTCGGCCTCGACGGCCCGCCACGGACGGGACGCGACCGCCCCGAGAGCCAGGCGGACGTCCCGGACGACGCCGTCACGGACGTCGAGGGCGGCGGCGACCGAGCCGATGGCGAACGCGTACGAGGCGCGCTCGCGCACCTTGCGGTAACGGGAGTTGGCGGCCGTGTGCGTGGGCGGCAGGATGACGCCGGTGATCAGCGCACCGGGCGGCAGGGCGGTCTCGTGGTGCGGGGTGTCGCCGAGGGGCAGGTAGAGCTCCCGGAGCGGCAACTCGCCCGACCCGTCCGCGGTTTCGTACGACACGGTGGCGTCGAAGGCGGCCAGTGCCACGGCCATGTCCGAGGGGTGTACTGCCACGCAGTGGTCGGATGCGCCGAGGATCGCGTGGTTGTGGTGTTCGCCGTCGACGGCGGGGCAACCGCTGCCGGGGACACGCTTGTTGCAGGGCTTGGTGACATCGGTGAAGTAGCCGCAGCGGGTGCGCTGGAGCAGGTTGCCGCCGACCGTGGCCATGTTGCGCAGCTGCCCGGACGCACCGGCCAGCACCGCCTGCGCCAGCGCCGGGTAGCGGCGCCGGACTTCGGGGTGGGCGGCCAGGTCGCCGTTGGTGACGGTGGCGCCGATGCGCAGACCGCCCTCCGGCGTCGACTCGATCTCGTCCAGCGGGAGTTCGCGGATGTCGACGAGGCGGGCGGGTCGTTCGACGCCGGCCTTCATGAGGTCGACCAGGTTGGTGCCGCCGCCGAGGTAGCGCGTGTCCGGATCGGCGCCGACCAGCGCGACTGCGCCGGCGACGTCGGAGGCTCGCTGATAGCCGAACTCCCTCATTCCACGGCCTCCTTGGCCTCCGGTTCGGCACCGATGCGCGCGGCCGCGGCTGTTCTCGAGTCCGTTCCGGCCTCGGCCGCCCGGGCCACTGCCTCGACGATCGAGACGTACGCGCCGCAGCGGCACAGGTTGCCGCTCATCCGCTCGCGAATCTCGTCGGCGGTCAGGGGTGGTGGTCCCGCTTCGGGCCGTACGTCGTCGGTGACGGCGCTCGGCCAGCCCGCCGCGTGTTCCTGGATCACCCCGATCGCCGAGCAGATCTGTCCCGGAGTGCAGTAGCCGCACTGGAAGCCGTCCAGGTCGAGGAAGGCCTGCTGCACGGGGTGCAACTGTTCACCGTCGGCGACGCCTTCGATGGTGGTGATCTCGCGGCCCTCGGCCGCCACGGCCAGTTGCAGGCAGGCGACGGTCCGGCGCCCGTCCAGCAGGACGGTGCAGGCACCGCACTGGCCCTGGTCACAGCCCTTCTTGGTGCCGGTCAGGTCGAGGCGCTCGCGCAGTGCGTCGAGCAGGGTGCTGCGGTGGTCGACGGGCAGTGTGTACTTCTCGCCGTTGATCTTCAGGGTGATGACACTGGACGTCGATAAAGCCATGAACAACTTCTCTCGCTTTCCAGGACAGTTGTGGAGAGTGCGTAGGGCAGGCTGCCGTGCAGGAGGAACCGCAGATGCGGGATGCTTGGGCCGAAGAAGGTGGCAACTGCTGACTGCCGTGGGGCCGCGTCCACGGCTACCGTGGACGCCACCGGACAGCTATCCGCTACCCGAGGAACCTATACGGACAGCTGTCCGGTTAGCAAGGGCGGGGTTCGGCCAGAACCCTTGAGGAGGACGAGTGTCACAGAAGAAGGACGCCCCGCTGCGGTCCGACGCGCAGCGCAACCGTGAGCGCATCCTGGAAGTGGCACTCGTCGAGCTGACGCGCAGCGCGGACGCCCCGCTCAGTGCGATCGCCAAGAAAGCCGGCGTCGGGCAGGGCACGTTCTACCGCAACTTCCCCAACCGCGAGGCACTCGTCCTCGAGATCTACCGCCACGAGATGCGGCAGGTCGCCGGCAGCGCGACACAGCTGCTCGCGAGCCGGCCGCCCGAACAGGCCCTGCGGGCCTGGATGGACCGGCTCGCCGAGTTCGCCATGACCAAGGCCGGCCTGGCCGACGCGATACGCCAGGCCACCAGCGCACCGGGAAGCCCGGCGAAGCCGGCCCACACGCCGGTCGCCTCCGCGGCGGAACTCCTGCTCCGGGCCAACGAGGAGGCCGGCACCATCCGCCCCGGAGTCACCGCGGACGACTTCTTCCTCGCCATCGCGGGTCTGTGGCAACTCGGCCCGCACGAGGACTGGCAGTCACGCGCCGGCTGGCTGCTCGACCTCGTCATGGACGGCCTGCGGACGGGGGCGCCCGGCCGGTGAGAGACGCACTGCCCGCGGCGGTCCGGCCGAGGCGGTCTCAGGCGAGATCCTCGGCCGACATCGCTCCCTGCTCCCGCAACCAGGGGACCAGGGTGGGGTGGCCGGATCTGTCGGCGGCATCGAGTGCGGTAAGCCCGTCGTAGCCGATCCAGTTGACGTCACCGCCGTGCCCCAACAGACTGGCGGCGATCTGCCGCTGTCCACCGTGGCAGGCGCACCACAGCGCGTTGGTGATCTCGTCGGGGCTCGGCGGCGCGGCATGGGGCGGGAAGCGGCAGCGACGCGGTCGGCTTCACCGAGGGCGGCGGCCTGCCACAGGCTGGTGCGGGCACCGCGTTCCAGCAGGCACCGGGCGGCGTTCCACTGGCCGAAGGCGACCGCGTCGGCGATCGGGGTGCCGTCCCCGACGACCCCGCCGTCGGCTTCGATGTCCGCACCGAGATCGAGCAGGGTGTCCAGGACGGGGACGTCGTCGTTGCCGGCCGCCCAATGCAGGGGTGTCTCGCGGTGCGGGCCGGTGAAGCGCGCGTTCACGTCCGCTCCCGCCTCGGCCAGGGCGCTGACGGTGTGCGGGCCGCGCGGGTAGTGGCCGGGCCAGTCCGTGGCGACGTGCAAGAGGGTACGGGTGGTCTTCGTGTCGCCAGCCGGGCTGTGACCAGGTCCGGATGCGCCGCGAGCAGGTTCTGCAGTGCGGGCACGTCGCCTGTGTGGATCGCCTCGACGGCGGCAAGAGCCGGCGGTGCCGTCATGTCGAGCGGCATCGGGTCACCTCCCCGTTCATCACCTGGGTAGCACGAGCCACTGACAACCGGGGCGGCGCAGATCGGGGCGCCGGCCGAGGGCACGTCCGAACGGGTGACAGCGGAACGCTTCTGCTCCGACGGTCCGCATACGAGGCGCTCGCGGGGAGCAGGGCTGCAGATGACCTTGGTCGTCCTCACGAAACGAGAATTCCGTGCGTCTCCGGAACACCGTCGCCGCCGCTTGCGGTGCCGTCGCCCTCACCGCCGTCCTGGCCACGCCCGCCCAGGCCGCCACCGGCGACTTCGGCTACGAGTTCATCGGTCTGAACGGCAAGCCCCAGGCGGCCACCCTGCACGACCCGCCGAGCGGTGAGTGCGTCACCCTCCCCGAAGTCGCGGACCCGAACGCCTCCGAGCCCGCCTTCGCCCCGCACAACGACACCGACGAGTTCGCCATCGTCTTCACCGAGCCCGACTGCACGGGCAACTCCTGGATCCTCCGCCCCCACGGCAACCCGGCCTCGGACCGCCTGAAGCTCCGCTCGGTCGTCTTCCTCAGGCCCTGACCCTCTCGACCAGGGCCCCGGCCCACGGGGCCCTCCCCCATGCTTCCCGCATTGCGGCCCGTCACCAGGTGCAGATCATTGATCTCATGGCGGCTCAGGCCGAAGCCCCGAGACGGCACGGCCGACGGACACCGAGTGCCCCGACAGTTCCGAAGTGAGCAGGAGAAGCTCGACATGGCCGTGGCAAACGCCGAGGTGGAGGTACTGATCGTCGGCGGCGGGCCGGTCGGGCTCACCGCCCGAGCGCTGCTGGAACGCTGGGGCGTACGGGTGCTGCTGGTCGAGAAACACGCCGGGCTGTCACCGTTTCCGCGGTCCCGGCTGGTCAACGTGCGCTCGATGGAGATCTACCGCCAGCTGGGGCTCGCCGACACGATCGCGGCCAACGCGTTCGCACCGGAGTACGGCCGCGTCCGCTTCCGTGAGACCCTGCACGACCGGGACTTCGCCACGGCAGCGATGGTCGGGGTCAACGCGCCGGTTCCCGAAAGCCCCGTGATCGGCGTGGTCACCTCGCAGGATCGGCTGGAACCCGCCCTGCTCGCCGCGGCGGACGCCGAAGTGCGGTTCGGGGCCGAACTCGTCGGCCTGGCCGAGGAAGCCGAGAGCGTCGTGGCCCTGCTCGCCGACCACCAACGCGGTGAAGAGACGCGCGTCCGTGCCCGTTACGTGCTCGCCGCCGACGGCGCGAGCTCGACCGTCCGACCACTGCTCGGGATCGGCACCGAGGGCCCCGGAGCGTTGGGCGGTTTCACCACCGTCCTGTTCGACGCCGACCTCAACCGCTGGTGCGCCCACCAACCCGCCGGGGTCTACTTCACCCCGCACGGCTCCTTCGCCCCGCTCTACCCCGAAGGAGGCTGGGCCTGGTTCGGTGCCACACCCGAAGGCACCACGGAAGCCGACTGGCCCGACATCGTCGCACGCGCCCTCGGCCCCGGCGCGGACGTACAGGCCGAGGTTTCGCGGGTCCAGCACTGGGTGATGAACGCGTTCGTCGCCGAGCGCTTCCGGCACGGCCGGGTCATCCTGGCCGGTGACGCCGCGCACGCGCTCCCCATCATCGGCGGCCTGGGTATGAACACCGGCCTCGCCGACGTGCACAACCTGTGCTGGAAACTGGCGGGCGTCCTCCGCGGCTGGGCCGAACCAGGCCTGCTGGAAACCTACGAGACGGAACGCCACCCCGTCGCCCTGCGAACCCTCCGCCAGGCGGTGGCCAACACCAAGCTCATGGTCCACGCACTGACCAGCCACCGCGACCCGCTCACGACCGGCGAATCGACGTCGTCCGAGATCGAACTTCCCTGGACGGAACGGTTCTTCGCCCAACTGGGCCTCGTACTCGGCGTCACCTACCACTCCCCAGCGGTCCTCACGGCCAGCAGCGGCCCACCCGAACTGTCCGACGCAGACACGGACTACATCCCCACCGCGGAGCCAGGCCATCGCATGCCCCACTTCTGGCTCACACCCGACCGCTCCACGCTCGACGCCTTCGGCGAATGGTTCACCCTGCTCACCCCAAACCCCACCCACTGGGCCGAACACACCGACGCACGATGGCCTCTACGCATCGAGGCCCTGCCGAAGGAGCACGCCGGCCTCTGCGGCATCCACCCGCACGGAGCGCTCCTCATCCGACCCGACGGCCACATCGCAGCCCGCTGGCAGGACCGCCCGTCGACCGACGGCACCCTCCACCACACGCTCACCACCATCACCCGGCCGACACCCACCTGACAGCCGATCCTCGCCTGTCCACTCATGGCTCTCAGTCAGCACGTGGCAGGAATCGACACCTTGGTCCGGGCGGGGCTGAACCGGCCTGCGTGGTCGCTCGACTCCGGGCACGCCGGTCAGGTCAGCCCGGCAAGCGGGTCGGTGGGCTTCCAGACGGTCGGGAGCACTACATCGACACCGTCTCGGCGGGCCAGAGGCAACAGTTGATCCATGGCCGTGTCGAACCGGTCGGCGAAGTGGCGCATCGGCCGCGGCGGTCGGTCCAGGCTGGTGAAGAAGTCGTCCCAGTGCACCAGGACGACCCGGCGTGCGCCGGTCGCGCCCACGACCTCACCCCAGTACGTACGAACGAACTCGGGCGACTGCCTGCCGAGATTACCTACGCCTAGGTAGACCACGTCAGCCTGGTGGTCGGCGAGCATTCCAGGCCGGTGATTCGCGCTGGCGTGCAGCAGCACGCTGCCCCGCGGGTGGGAGACGTGCACGGAGAAAGCCGTGCCGGTCTTCCAGGCACGCGCCCGGGCGGGCGGGACCAGTGGTTGGTCGACCGTGCCCGGGTAGTGGTCGCCGGGGCTGTGCACGGAGTCCAGGAAGGTCAACTCGAACCGGCCGTAGGTGAGCGCGTCGCCGCCCCGGACCACCTTCAGCGCTGACTCGGGCACGCCCACACCGCGTCCGACGTTGGCCGTCGACTCCGAACCGACCAGATCAGCACCCGTCTCCAGACACCACACCGGAGCGTCGAGAGCGTGGTCGTAGTGGGTGTGCGCACAGAACACCGCCGCGAGCGAGTGGGCGTCCGACCGCTCGATCGCGTCCCTGACCAGCGCGCGATCAGGTGCGATCCGGCCCAGCAGAACGCGCAACAACCCGGGCCTGGTGACGAATCCGTCGCAGAGCAGTGTGGTGTCCCCATCGGAGAGCACCAGCGAACTGGTTCCCAGGAAGCGCGCGGTCAGACCATCAGGAGTGAGCACCGAACGCTGCATGAACGTCTGGTAGGGACGCAGACTCGGACGACCGAACAGCGATCTCATGGCGCTGTCACCTCCACCCGCGCGGCTGGACCAGGACAAGCTGCGGCCCTTCGCGGCAGACGTGGCTGGCGTGCCGCTGCACGTCGGGCCACGGCTCCGGACGCACCGGGGATGGCTGCGAGCACCACAACCCCAGGGGGCCGACGCTGTCCCTCATCGTTGTCTCCGCAAGGGTCGGTGTGAGGGTGGAGACGATATCGGCCGACGGCTCGGTTCGATCAACCACGGCCGGCACCTGGACCTCCCGCTCGGTCAGCGAGCCGACGAGTTCGCGGGCGCGGTCGCGGGCGGAGAGTTTGTCCGTAGAGGCCGCGATGAGCCGCGATGAGCCGGCGGGCGGCGGAGGGCGACAGGACGATGTGCCCCCGGGCGGCCGTCCGCACGAGGCCGATCAGCTCCTCCGGCGGGGTGGACTTCACCAGGAAGCCGGTCGCCCCGGCCGCAGCGCACGCAGCACGTACTGGTCGGCGTCGAAGGTGGTCAGCACCACGATGTTCGGGGGGTCGGCCGGCCCGTTGATGCGTTCGATCGCGGTCAGCCCGTCCATGCCCGGCATGCGCAGGTCCATCAGGATGACGTCCGGGCGGCTGCGCCGGACCGCGCGAGTGCGCACACCACTCGGCGGATGCCGCTCCAGTGGACAGCGCCGGAGCACATCGCACACGGCTCGGTGCTGGTGTACGTCGTGGCCTCGATGAGCTGACTCGGCTCCAGCTGAACGAGGTCCCGATCGGTCGGCTTGTTCGGTGACGGCTGCATGGCCCGCTCCTCAGCGGTTGGATCCGGAGGCAGGTCATACGTATGACCTGCCTCCGCCAGAGCCTTCGCTTCCCCTTGGCGCTCACCTAGAGACCCAGCGTTATCGCAGCGGCACCCCCGCCCAGACCGAGGGCGAACGCAGCCTCGCCCCAGCCGCCCGTGCCCCAGCGGAAGAAGCGGTCGACGGCCAGGCGGCCCGGGCCGATGGCCGCGACGGCCAGGGCGACCACGGTGATGCAGACGCTGTACTCCACGCCGCCGTCCGCGTCCCACAGGCCATGGGCGCCGGTGACGGTCGCCATGGCATTGATCATCACGCCGATGAGGGCGGCGGCCGCGAGTGGAGTGAGCAGTCCGAGAGCCAGGCCGAGGCCACCGAGGAACTCGGACATGCCGCCGATCACGGCGAACAGCTTTCCCGGGCGGTAGCCGATGCTCGCGAACGCCTGACCGGTCGCCGTCAGGCCGTCCCCGCCGAAGATCCCGAACAGTTTCTGAGCGCCGTGCGCGGCCATCAGCAGTCCGAAGGTCAGTCGGACGAGCAGGAGACCCCAGTCGGCGGCGGAGGCCATGGGTGCGCCGGCGGCGTGCGCTCCTGATTCTGCAGGACTCGAAAGACGTCGCAAGATGCGTTTCGTATCCATGTCGATGCTCCGGTAACAACGCCGGATCGGGCGTTACCCCCAGCTCGGACGGACGCCGAGGCACCGGTCGGTGGTGAACCCCGCGCTGCGTCGCGGAGCGTGGACCACTTGTGCCGATCCTTCCGCCGTGAGCATGGTCATGCATCTGGGCGGAGGCCCGGGAACGGCCCACAGGTCCTGGACGCGGTCGGGCGGTAGCCTGCTCGTGAGGGTAACCATGGCCGAAGAGGTACACATCCGGCTCCTCGGTGGTTTCGCCGTCGCGGTCGGGGACCGCCCGGTCGCCGCCGGGGCGTGGCGGCTGCGCAAGGCCCGGAGTCTGCTGAAACTGCTGAGCCTGTCACCGGCCCATCAGATGCACCGGGAACACCTCTACGACCTTCTGTGGCCGGACCTCGACCGGACGGCCGCGGCGAACAACCTGCACCAGGTACTGCACGCCGTGCGGCGCGCACTGGCCTCCACGGGGGCGCCGGGTGACGTGCTCGTCCTCCGCGACGACATGGTGGTGCTCGCACCCGACGGCGGTGTGCGGATCGACCTCGACGCGTTCGAGGAGGCGGCCCGGCGGGCCTCGGACGGTGGCGGTGCCGCGGACTACCGTGCCGCGCTCGCCCTGGCCGATGCCGGGCTGCTGCCCGAGGACCGGTACGAGCCCTGGGCGAGCGCGGCGGCCGAGGCGCTGGAGGCGCGGCGTGCGGCGCTCCGGCTGGGGCTGGGCGAGGCGCTGGAGCGCGATCACCGCACGGCCGAGGCCCTCGACGTACTGCGGTCCCTGACCGCACAGGACCCGCTGCACGAGCCCGGCCACCGCGCGCTGATGCGAGTCCTGGCCGACGCCGGGCAACGGCGGGAGGCGCTGGCCGACTTCGAGCAGCTGCGGGACGTGCTCCGCCACGAGACCGGCGCCGACCCCGACCCGCAGACGCGCCGTCTCTACCGTGAGTTGCTGGCAGGCTCGGTCGAGGCTCGGGAGCAGAGGCCGACGACACCACGGCACCGTCTGCCGGCGCCTGCGACGGCCCTCATCGGGCGGGAGCGCGAGATGGCCGAGGTGGAGAAGCTGCTCGGGCGGGGCAGGCTGCTGACCCTCACCGGGGCCGGCGGCTGCGGCAAGACCCGGCTCGCGCTCGCCGTGGCGGCTCGTCGGGGCGACGACTTCCGGGACGGGGCGTGGTTCGTGGACCTCGCCGGTCTTGCGGAACCGCACCTCCTGCCCGAGGCGGTCGCCGCTGCCCTGGGACTGCAGCTGCCGCCGTCCGGCGGGGGCCGGGAGGCACTGATCGCACAGCTCGGCGGCCGGGAGATGCTGCTGGTGCTGGACAACTGCGAGCACCTGATCGACGCGTGCGCCGCCCTGGCCTCGGAGGTCCTGGCCCGCTGCCCCGGCGTCCTCGTACTGGCGACCAGCCGGGAGCCGCTGCGCAGCTACGGGGAACGTACCTTCCGGGTGCCCTCCCTGGGGCTGCCGGATCCGCGCCGGCTGCCGTCCCTGGAGGAGCTGGGCCGCTTCGCCTCGGTACGGCTGTTCGTGGAGCGGGCCGGCGACGCGGACCCGGGGTTCCGGCTGACAGCCGGGAACGCGGAGGCCGTCGCGCAGATCTGCTTCCGGCTCGACGGCATGCCCCTGGCCCTGGAGCTCGCGGCGGCCCGGGTGCCCGTACTGGCCCCGCGTCAGATCGCCGAACGGCTCGACGACGCCCTGGCCCTCCTCGGCCGGGGCAGCCGGCGCGGCGCGACCCGTCAGGAGACGCTGCTGGCCACCCTGGAGTGGAGCCACCGGCTGCTCGACGAGGAGGAGCGGCGCCTGTTCCGTCGGCTGGCGGTCTTCGCGGGCGGTTTCTCCCTCGCCGCGGCCGAGGAGGTGTGCGCGGACCGTGCGCAGGGCACCTCGGTGCTGGATCTCCTCGGCCGGCTGGCCGACAAGTCCCTGGTCTGGGTCGAGCCCCGGCAGGACGAGGTCCGCTACCGGCTGCTGGAGACGATCCGGCAGTACGCCGCCGAGCGGCTGCGGGCCGCCGGGGAACTGACCGCCACCGAGGCCAGGCATCGCCGGTTCTACCTGGAGCTGGCCGAGGCGCGGGACCGCGAGCCGCCCACCGGCATCTGCGGAGCTACCTCGCTGGAGCTGGAGGACGACTACGGCAATCTCCGGGCCGCCCTGCGCTCTTTCCTGCGCCATGAACCGGACAGTGCGCTCCGGCTGGCCGTGGCCCTGCGCTCGTTCTGGCCCGAACGGGGACGCCTCGCCGAGGGCCGGCGCTGGCTGGAGGACGCCCTGGCCGCCGCGCCGGAGCCCACCCTCCCGCGGGCGAGAGCACTGATGGGGCGCGCCGTGCTGGCGATCCGCCTCGGTGACGGCTCCCCGCTGGAGGACATCGGCGAGCAGATCGTGGGGATCCACCAGCGGCGGGCGGACCCGGCTGCGTTGGCGTACGCCCACTGCCAGCAGGCGATCCTGCTGTGGATGCGGGGTACCTGGGACCGCGCCCGGACCGCCCTCGATCTGGCCCGCACCCTCGCCCGCGACGCGGGCGATCCCTCGGTTCTCGCCGCCGCCGCTCACCTGGAGGGCGTCTGGGCCGTCTGCCGGGGCGAGGGCTCGGTGGCGCGCGAGGCCTGCGGGGAGTGTCTCCGACTGCTGGATGACGTCCAGGGCGGGAACAGGCCGTTCTTCCCGGTCATGACACCGGGTTACGTGGTCGAGGACGACGAGGCGGGGCAGGTGTCGCTGTTCTACGAGGAGACGGTGCTCACCGGCCGTACGGTCGGCCCGTCGCGGGCACGCGGCTACGCTTTGGCGACTCTCGCATGGGCTTGCCGCTGCGACGACGACACCGGCGCCGCCGTCGCGGCGGCCGAACACAGTGTCGACTGCTTCCGCGCGCTCGACGACCCGCACGGTGAGTCCCTGGCCCTCAACACCCTCGGCAACATCCACCGAAGCCAGGACGGCCACGACGCGGCACGCGAACACCTCGAGGCGGCGCTCGCGATCCGGCGCCGGCTCGGCGACCGCCGGGCGGAGGGCATCACCCTCGGTTGCCTCGGCCTGCTCCACCTGGCCGCCGGGGACACCGACAGAGCGCAGGCGACCCTCTGCGACGTCCACGCGGGCTTCGAGGAGACCGACGACATCCCGGGCACCACCAATACCCTGCTCCACCTCGGGCTCGTGGCCAGGGCCGCGGGTGACTCGGCGCGAGCCCTCACCCTGCTGACCCGCGCCCAGCGCCTGGAACACGTCGCCGGGTCGACCTGCGCCGTCGGGTGGGTGGCCCTCATGCTGGCCCGGCTGCTGTGGGAGGCGGGCCACCGCGCGGCGGCCGAGGCGGCGGCCGCCCGGGCGAGTGATCTCTTCGCCGGCCCCGGCGACACGCGCGGCCCGGCCGTCCTGCGGCGCACGCTGCCCTGGTCGCCCTCCGGTCAAAGCGGCTGCTGAGTGGATGCTAAGAGGTGCTGCCTAAGGTCCTGAGTGTCAGCCCGACCAACTCACACCGAGGAGCCGACCATGTCGATCGACACGGCAAAGGGCATCCTGGGGGACGCCACCGTCGCCGAACTGGAGGCAGGCCTGCGCGGCACTGTCGTCCGGCCCGACGACGCCGACTACGACCAGGCCCGCTCGGTCTGGAACGCGGCCCATGACAAGCATCCGGCGCTGATCGTGCGGTGCGCCGGGACCGCGGACGTGATGCGCGCCGTCGAGTTCGCCCGCAGTCAGGATCTGCTCGTCGCCGTGCGCGGTGGCTCCCACAGCATCGCTGGGTTCTCGACCTGCGACGACGGCATCGTCATCGACCTCTCGCCCATGAAGGGCGCCTTCGTGGATCCGGTACGCCGCCGGGTGGTCGCCCAGACCGGTATGACCTGGGGCGACCTGGACCACGAGACCCAGGCCTTCGGCCTGGCCGTGACCGGTGGCCTGGTCTCCTCGACCGGCATCGCGGGCTTCACGCTCGGCGGCGGCGTGGGCTGGCTGCTGCGCCGTCACGGTCTGGCCTCCGACAACGTGACGGCGGCCGAGGTCGTCACCGCGGACGGCCGTGTGGTGCGCGCGGACCAGGACGAGAACCCCGAGCTGTTCTGGGCCCTGCGGGGTGGCGGCGGCAACTTCGGTGTCGTGACCTCCCTCGAGTACCAGCTGCACCCGGTCGGGCCGCAGGTCCTGGCCGGCCTGATCATCTATCCGCTGGAGCAGGCCCGGCAGGTGGTCACGGGCTGGCGCGAGCTGACCGGAGGCATGCCCGACGAGCTGACGACCCTGATCAACTTCACCACAGCACCTCCGCTGCCCTTCCTGCCCCCGGAGGTCCACGGCACCCGCATCGTGGTGCTGGCCGGCATGTACGCGGGCGACCCCGCGGCCGGCGAGGCGGCCGTCGCCCCGCTGCGGACGCTGGGGACGCCCATCGCCGACCTCATGGGCCCCATGCCGTACATCGGCATGCAGTCGCTGCTCGACCCGCTGTGGACGGCCGGCGCGCACAACTACTTCACGTCGGCGTTCATCGAGCCGTCCGACGCCGCCCTCGACGCCGTACTGCGTCACCACCTGACGACACCCTCGCCCTCAAGCGAACTCCATCTGCACCAGCTGGGCGGTGCCTTCGCCCGCGTGCCCGCCGAGGCCACGGCCTTCAGCCAGCGTGATGCGAGCGTGCTGTGCAACGTGATCGCGCGCTCCCCGGACCCGACGGACTTCGACGCGCAGATCGCCTGGGCCCGCGGCGCCCGTGAGGAGATCGCCCGCCACGGCCGCGGGACCATGTACGTCAACTTCACCGGTGACGCGGCCGAGGACAAGGTGCGCGCCTCGTACCCCGACGTCGTCCACGAACGGCTGGTGAGGGTGAAGGACACCTACGACCCCACGAACCTGTTCCGCCTCAACCAGAACATCCGGCCCTCGAACGCGGCCTGATCGCCCCTCAGGGCCGAGACAGCTCCCGTACAGGCGATCACCGATCGTGGCCAGCCGTCCGATACCGCGTTGCGCGTGCCCGTGCCTGCCGTTGATCGACAGGCCGGGCGCCCGGAGGACGGCTGGTCGCGTGGAGACATAATTCTCCCTGGTGGCAAGCGGGTTGTGGTACGTTCTGCGTCGCCAGGTGCTGCTGCGAACCGAGGAGGTGAGACCGATCAACGCTGTGACAGGTCGGGACTCCCTCCTTCGCATGGGCTAGGGAGTGCCCGCAGAAGGCATCCCGAAAGGCTTGAAACGCGCATGCGCTTCACCTCCCAGACGTCGTCCGACGGCGTCACCGAACAGCTCTTCACCCTCCCTTTCACCTTTGGTGAGATCCCCGGCGTGCTCTGGACGCCGGACGACGCCGCCGGTACCCGCCCGCTGATCCTGATGGGCCACGGGGGCGGCCAGCACAAGAAGGCCCCCGGCCTCGTGGCGCGTGCCCGCCGCTTCGCGGCCGAGTGCGGCTTCGCGGTCGCGGCCGTAGACGCGCCCGCCCACAACGACCGGCCGCGGTCCGAGGAACACAACCGGCTCATCGGCGAGATGCGCACCCGCATGCAGACCGGCGGGGACGTGGCTCCGGTGCTCGCCGAAGTCCACACCCTCATCGCCGGCCAGAGCGTCCCGGAGTGGCAGGCGGTCGTGGACGCGCTCCAGGAACTCGACCACGTCGGCGCCGGCCCGGTGGGCTACTGGGGGCTGTCGCTGGGCTGCGGGCTCGGCGTTCCGTTCGTCGCCGCCGAGCCCCGCGTCCGCGCCGCCGTGCTGGGTCTGAACGGGGCGGAGACCTCGGCCGAGGCCGCCGCGCGGATCACCGTCCCGGTGGAGTTCCTGGTCCAGTGGGACGACGAGAGGGTGCCGAGGGCAGCGTGTCTGGCGCTGTTCGACGCCTTCGCCTCGACCGAGAAGACACTGCACGCCAACCCCGGCAACCACGGGGAGGTCCCCTCGTTCGAGCTGGACAGCTCGATGCGGTTCTTCACCCGTCACCTGAACTGACGCCTCCCGCTGTCCGCCGCGTGCTGATCGGTCGCTCCTCTCCCGATCAGCACGTCCCAGCGCACAGCCGATGCCGCACTGCCGGCCGCATCCTTCAGGAGGGAACCCAGGAGCTGGATGTCGGGCCTGTGGGCGGTGCCTGAGCGGCTGACGCCGACCGGTGATCATCCAGATTCGGTGTCCTGCGCCCGCTCTCCCTCCGCCTGGGACGGCTCGGTCCTGGGGACGTCCGGGTGCTGTTCCGCGGCTGCGCGCTCGGCCGGCTCGTCGCGCTCGCCCTCGGCCTGGGAGGGGGTGTGCGAGTACAGCCAGGCGTCGTAGTCCGAGGCTCCGGTCTTCATGACGGGCCCCCTTTGCTCGCCTTTGTTCATTCACCTTCCATACTCCTCCGGGCGGCGCGCCGGGGCGAGAGCGACTCCCGCCCCGCTTCCCGCTCCGCGCCGCGTCGCGCCCGAACGGGGTATCTCTCGGTGCCCTCCGCGCACCGCACGGTCACAAGGTTCGAGCCTCGGCGTACCGGGTGGCACCGGCCTGGGCGACCTCTATCTGACGGTCGAGCCAGTACTGGGTGTTGTCGTCGACCACGTCGGCCGTGAGGCCCCGGGCCCGGATGACGTCCAGCCGCTCCACGGTCGCGTAGACCTCTGCGCGCACCGTTCCGCCCGCGCCAGGCCAGGCGCGCTCCCCCTGGGTTGCGGTGCAGGTGTCTCGGTTGGGGTGCCCGAAAAGCACAGATGGACATCACTCCGCCCGGCACGGATACAGGTGCGGCAGGGGCCCCGTGACGGCGCATCAGGTGTGGACCTTCTCAGCCCCATCGGGCACCCTGCATCCTCGGAGTCGCACCACCCGCCCCAGGCGGGCACCCCCCCAACTACCGAGGGCTGTCCACATGCCGATAGCACCAGCTGTCCTGCGTCTGGCCGCAACAACCGCGGGCCTCGTGCTCGTTGCCGCGCAGACGGCGACGGCGTCCACCGCCGCGCCACCGCGCCCGCCCGCCGCCGTGACGGCCTCAGCCGACTGGACCGCGCCCTTGTCGACCCAGGGCCGCTACATAGTCGACGCCCAGGGCAACCGCTTCCGGCTGAAGGCGGCCAACTGGGACGGCGCGCAGGGATCGTGGACGGGCAGCGGCAGCGTCGCCGATCCCGCCAACCATCACGCCGGCCAGAACTCCTACGGCATACCGCTCGGCCTCGACCGCGTCCCGCTGGACGGGCTGCTCGCCGACTTCCACCAGCTGGGCATCAACACCGTCCGGCTGCCGTTCTCCAACGAGATGATCCACAGCACGACCCCGGTGCCCGACAACGCCGTCGGCGCCAACCCCCAACTGCGGGGCAGGACGCCCCTGCAGGTCTACGACGCCGTCGTCGGCGCGCTCAGCGAGAGCGGGTTCGCCGTCGTCCTCAACAACCACACCAACACGTCCCGTTGGTGCTGCGGGGTCGACGGCAACGAGCGGTGGAACAGCGGGCAGTCCACGCAGCAGTGGGCCGACGACTGGGTCTTCATGGCCCGCCGCTACGCCGCCGTGCCCCGTGTGGTCGGCGCCGACCTGTACAACGAGGTACGACGCGACGTCCTGGACGACCCCAACTGGGGCCTGGGCGACACCCACGACTGGTACGCGGCCGCCCAGCTCGCCGCCGACCGGATCCTCGCCGAGGCCAACCCCCGTCTGCTCATCGTCATCGAGGGCATCAACTGGACCGGCGTGCCCGTCGACGGGCTCCCGCACGGCCGGCCGGTGCTCACCCCCGCCCGCACCCTCTCGCACACCCTCGTCGACTCCCACAAGCTGGTCTACTCCGCCCACTTCTACGGATACACCGGCCCCCACCACAGCGGCGCCACCGGCATCGGCGAGACGCACGATCCCCGCTACCAGGACCTGACCCGCGAGCAACTCGCCGCGGCTCTCGACGACGAGGCGTTCTTCGTCGAGGAGTCCGGCCGGCACTACACCGCACCCGTGTGGGTCAGCGAGTTCGGCATCGGGAGCAACGAGTCGAACGCGGCGGCCCGTGCCTGGTTCGGCAACGTCACCGACTACTTCGCCGACCATGACGCCGACTTCGCGTACTGGCCGCTGGTGGGCTTCGCCGGCCACGACGACTGGGCACTGCTGCGCTACGACACCGCCGGGCACCGCACCGGGATCCTCGACTCCGGCGACTGGCGCATCACGGCATGGCAGCACCTCATGTCCGCGCCGAGCACGGCCGGGCCCGTGGCGGCCGTTCCGGTGTGGCGGATGCTGAGCACCGACCACGGCGACGCGGTGGAGTCCCTGCGCGTACGGACCACGGGAGACTGGGATCCGGGGGCGTACAAGGCCGCCTGCCCGGACGGGTTGCGGCTGATCGGTCTGGGTCACACCACCGGTCGCGGCCTGTGCACCGACACCGGTGCGCCGGACCTGCGGACCTCCGCCGCGGGTCAGACGGCCGTCGTCGACGAGCGGTACGTCCCCGCGGGCGGCGACTGGGCGTCCGGGTACACCAAACTCCAGTGCCCACCGGGCGGTTTCCTGATCGGCTACAGCCGGCGCGGGGAGCGTGTGTCGGCGGCCCTGTGCGTGCCGGGCCGCACCCCGCTGTCGGGAACCGGACGCACCGTGTGGTTCGACCGGTCCGACAACCGCCCCGCCGGTGCGGCGGGTGGCGACTTCGCCTACGGCGGCTACAAGGGCCAGTGCGCGGCGAACGAGTACGCCGCCGGGATCGCCTTCACCACCCGCTTGGGCAGCCGTCCGGGGCCCGATGCGCTGCTGTGCCGGACACTGCCCTGAGGAGTGTCAGGCGAAGAGGCTCGTCAGGATGACGGGTAGAACTGGCGGGCCCGGCGGCGGAACAGGCCGATGCCCTCGTCGTACGCTGCGAGGCGGGGGCGCGGCTCGTACCGCTTGGTGTTCCAGATCCTCAGGTCCTGGCGGACCTTGCCGACCGCGGTCCGCAGCATCGCCCGGGCGAAGGCCCGGTGCAGGCCGTGCCGTGGGAGCGACGCTCCGGTGGCGTCCGGCCTGCGGAGGTCCGCGCAGGCCGTCGCGACCAGCATGTGGGTGCGCCGGGGCCCGGTGGGTGTGTGCATGGCCCACAGGTAGCCGACGAGAACGGGCGAGGGCAGGGGCAGCTCGACGCGGAGGTACCTCAGCCCCGCCATCAGGAACGTGGGGTCGGCCCGGACCCTGTGCCTGAAACGCGGGCGGCCGGTCCGGTCCGAGACACACTCGCATGCGCAGGTGGGAGCCCTGAACCGTGGCGGGTCGAGTTCCTGCACGGCCACCTGGTGCAGGACCGGCAGATGCCCGTGGTCGAGGGTGTTCTCGACGGGCCGTCGGGCGTGCCGACGCAGGTGCCGTCAGGGGCGAAGGCGAAGCCGGATCCGCCGCTGTCCGAAGACGTCGATCAGACTGCCGGAGTAGACACAGACGCACAGACGTCCTGGTCCAGAACATGGTCACCGAGGAAGGCGAGCACCAGGGACTTGCGAGCGAAGGGATCCGGTGGACACGGGTCTACGGTACGACGGCCCCGCGTGGAATCCTGCGGTGACAAGCTCAGGACTCCAGTGACGAGGCTCCCCATGATGTCGCTCGATCTCCATCCCCTCTTCCGCAACAACCGTGACATCGAACTGGCGCTGCGCCAGTTCGTCTTCAGGGCCAACCACTCGGGCGAGCAGGTTGCGGAGATCATTCCGGGCAAGGGATCAGGACAGCTCAGGGCGCGCGTCCTCGCGTTCCTCGACCAGAAGCACATCAGGAGGCTGTACGTCCGCCGGGAGGTCGACTCCGGCAACACCGGGCGCATCCTCGTCTACTTCAAGTGAGCCGTCGGCCACGGCCGTGGATCAGTCGACGAACTCCATCGCCGGGTAGCGGGGCGAGGGACCGTTCAGCAAGTGATCGTGGCGGCCGCGCAGCCAGCGGTCGAAGAACGCGGAGACGTAGGCCTCGTTGGTGCGGACGGCCGTGGGCGGGGCGATGGTGCCGATGTCCTGCGTCTGCGTGGAAGGTGGCAGGTCCAGCTGCGGGAGCAGGGCCTCCGCGTCCGTGAAAGAAGCATGCTCGGCCCCGCGCAGTCTGAGCTGACGGTTCCAGCCGGGTGTGTGAGCCCGGAACGCGGTCCAGCCGGGGCCCGTGTCCGTGGGGCCGTCCTTGCCCAGCAGCAGGAACGGCCGGGTGAGGCCGTGCTCGGCCACCGGCATCAGCGTGCCGTCGCCATTGGTCAGGTTGCCGTCCATGTTGATGCCGGCGGAGATGCGCGGGTCGGCGTCCATGGCCGTGGCCGCAGCGGTTCCGCCCAGCGAGTGGCCGAACATGCCGACCTTGGCGAGGTCGAGAGCGCCGGTGAGGCCGCAGGGCAAGGCGCGGTCGTCCACGTCGGGGTTCCGGCCGGCGTTCAGCAGGCCGAGTTGGTCCAGCACGAAGCTGGTGTCGGTGTCCCGGACACGGAGAGCCTTCCTGATGTAGGCGTCGGGGTCGCCCGGGGTGACCATCGTGGCCAAGGAACCGTCGGGGAACTCCACTTCGGGCGATTCGTAGGTGTTGTCGATGGTCACCACCGCGTACCCCCGGCTGGCGAGGTCCGTCACCAAAGTGGTGCCCCAGGTCCGAGGTTCACCGAGGCCCGGGGAGTAGATCAGCACCGGTCGCGTCCCGCCGGCATCGGCCACCGGAGCACCCTGTGAAACGTGCGTGTCCGTGGCCGCCCAGTCGGCCTGCCCGACCGGCAGGCCCATCCCCAGGTAGTCGTCGGCGGTCACCGAGTCGAAGTGGGCTGCCGCCCTGGGCAGCATGTAGGGCGCGGCCGGACGGCCGGCTGCGCGCGCCGCGGGGTAGTACACGCTGACCATCAGCTCGCGGCTGTCCTTGCCTGCCCGCCAGGGGTCGTGGCGGGCGGTGTCGGCCAGGTGCAGCGTCACTTCGCCGACCCGGAAACGGCCTGTGGGGACCGGTAACCGCATCCGGACAGGAGGCGTGCCCGACCCGTGCTGCGTCGCGGCCTGAGCGGGAAGGAGCGCCATCAGCGAGCTGATGACCGTGACCGCGCAAACGGCCACCGCCCGCAGACCGTGATGCTGATGGACTCGACGCCTGGTCGGCTCTGCCTTCGTCATACCGCCCATCGTGCAGGGTCGGCTCCTGCCCGCACATCGGGGTCATCCCCCACTTGAACCCGGAGACCAGGAAACGCCCCCGTCGGACCAGGCCGTGCACAGCGTCACCGGGCGGTCGTGTCAGCGGTGCGTCAGGCCCGGGTCAGCGGCTCCTGCCACTCTCCTTCATGTGAACGGCACGGGAAACCGGAGGCCGGGAACAGGGAGAGGTGCCCGGAGTGGCTGATCGGGGACCTACGAGCACGCCTCAAGGTCGGGCCCCCCGGGGCCCACGCAGGTTCGAATCCTGCCCTCTCCGCACCGGTGCGCTAGCGCCCGGCCACGTAGTCGCTGATCGCGTACTCGGCCTCGTCGTCAACGGCGTTCGCCGACCAGTCCAGGGTGATGCGCAGGGGATACCCTGTGGTCGAGTACTCCGCCTCCGCGGTGTCCGCGCCGTCGCGACGGGCCTGTTCGAGTTCCTTCACCAGTCCTCCGATGGTGGGCACGGCCCCGGGCGACTGCTCCACCACCCTGCGGCCCGGCTCGTCCAGCCCCACCGCACGCACCGCCTTCCCCTCCTGCACGGTCACCCGGAAGGTGCCGATCAGGAGCCGCTCTCCCCCGCTCGACTTCAGGGTGTACGTGTACGCCGGCGGCTCCTTCCAGGCGGTACTCTCCGCCTGCGCCGCTCTGTTGACCTCGGCCTCCCCCTGGCACGCGGCGGTTGCCCAGACAAGCCCCGCCATCAGTGCGAGGCGGGGCAGCGCGGACCGGGGAACCGGACGGACGGATGTCATGTTCGGGCCTCTCACCTACGCGGGCTGTTTCTCCTTCGACGCCGGAGGACCGCGGGACGTTCACCCGACCGGCCCGAACCTCGGTTCATGACCGGGCGGTGGCCGGGGGCAGGTTCCGTCGCACGCGGATGCCCACTGCCGTCACGAGCAGGATCGCGCACCCCGTGAACACCAGACCGGCTCCGCGCAGCCCCAGCGCCAGCGTCATGGCGCCCACTCCGACGACGGGCAACGAGATCCCCACGTACGCGACGACGAAGAACGCCGAGATGGTGGCGCCTTGGTGCGCCGGGGGCGCCGCGGTGCTCACCTCGGTCAGCCCGCCGCGGAACGCCATCCCCTGCCCCACACCACCGGTCACCGCCCCGGTCAGCAGCAGTGGGAAGGACTCCAGGAACAGCGAGGTCGCGATGATGAGGAGTCCGGCGACGAGCACCGTACAGCCCCCGGGCAGGGCGCGGCGCGCACCGACCCGTCCCATGAGCAGCTGGCCGCCGGTCGAGGCGCAGAACACGCAGAAGACGACGCCTCCGGCGACCGCCAGGTTGTGCTCACCCAGTGTCTGCGTGAGGAAGGCCGGGGCGACGGCCGTGAACAGGCCGAGCATGGCGAAGCCCGCGAAGGCGGCGAGGGCGCAGGGCGCGAACACCCCGCGCACCTCCGGCGGAACCCTCATGCCCTGAGGTCGCAGCGACGGCCGCGGAACGGTGCGGCGCACGGTCTCGGGCAGCAGGCACACGACCACCATGGCGACGGCCAGGAGCGCCAGATGGGTGGCGAACGGAAGCTTGAGCGGCCAAGGGGCGTACTCGGCGAGGAAACCGGAGACGAGCGCGCCGAGTCCCAGACCGCCCATGTTGGCCGCGGTCGCCGCCAGTCCGGCGCGGCCGCGTTCGGCGGGCGGGGCCAGTTCGAGTACGGCCGCGGTGCCCGTGCCGCTCAGCAGACCGGCCGAGAAGCCCGACAGCACCCGGCCCGTGTAAAGCAGCGGCAGTCCGGCCTCGAACAGGAAGCACACCGCGCTGAGGGCGGCCAGGCCGAGCGCGGCCAGCAGCACCGGCCGCCGTCCCAGCACGTCGGAGAAGCCGCCGGCGATCAGCAGGGCGGTGACGACACCCACCGCGTAGACGGCGAACACCACCGTCACGATCAGTTCGGAGAACCCGATCTGCTCCCGGTACAACCCGTACAGCGGTGTGGGCAGGGTCGTGCCCATCATGCCGATGGCGAAGACGCCCGCCGCGGACTTGTACCCCGGGCGTCCTCCACCCCGCCGGCGAGGCTCTGCACCGCTGCTGATCACAGCCCACCATAGGCATCGGCTGTCGGGCGCGGTGCGCCTCGCAACGCCGTGCTGCGCCGTCCGGTGCCACCACACCCGGCCAGGGGCTCAGCCCCCGAATGCGGGATATCCCGGCAGGGGCGTGGCCTGGCACCCTCCGGCGACCTTGCGCAGCAGCGGTTCCATCGTCTCCGCGAACGCCGGGAACTCCTGGATCCCGCTCGCCATCTCCCAACGGTGTCGCAGTACCTGACGCATCGTCGCCACTGGTCGCCGGGTCCGGTGCATGGGCCGGTCCTGCGCGGTCCGTGGCAGCAGCGCCACTGTCACGTCGACGCCGGCTGCCCGCAGACGGTCGGTCTCGTCACGGATCGTCGCCTCCGCCTTGAACACCTGGGCGCCGAAGCCGTGCTCGGGGTGGAAGTGCGTCAGAGTCAGGTGGAGGCGCCGGATGCCCGCGAGGCGGCGGGCCTGCTCCAGCACGTAGGCGTCGTTCCGGAGGGCGAGGAAGGGCCGCTGGGCCACATGGCCGCGCTCCCATCTGAACAGTGTTGAGCTTGTTCGCCGAGCGTACCAACCAATCTGAACGCCGCCGAGGCACTCGTGCGGGAACGCGGAGCCGACGGCTGGTCACTGCGGGAGGCCTCGGCCAGGACCGGTGTCAGCCCGAGCGCCGCCTATCACCACTGCGCCTCACGTGACGCGCTCGTCCACGCCTTGTCGGAACGGGTGCTCGCCCGGCTCGGTGAACGCCTGACACACGCCTGCGCGGCAGCTCCCCGGCAGGGCACCGACCCTCTGCAGCGCCTGATCGCCCTCGGCCGCAGCTACATCCGGTGGGCCGTCGAGGACCCCGCCGTCGCGCGGCTCGTCTTCAGGGCAGGCTCCAACGGCCCGGACTCGGTCGTCTCCCCCACCCGCATGAGGTGCTCGGGGCAGAACTCGACCGGTTCACCGCGGCCGGCGGACTGTCGGCCGCGGTACGCCCGGGCGCCGAGTTCACGGTCTGGGCGACCCTTCACGGGCTTGCCGTGCTGCTCGTCGACGGGCTCGTGCACACCGACGACGAGCGCGCCACCGACCTCCAGGCCGAGCGCCTGGTACGAGCCGTTCCGACCGGCCTGGCGCAGGAAAAGACCCCGTCCGCCGGCTGGCCGGCGCTCGGCTCCGCCCACACCCGGCGCCTGGCCGGCCGGCAGCCCGGCTCCGCGCCGACTACACCAGGAAGGCGTTGACGCGGCCCGCTGCGATCTGCTTCTTGCCCGTGACCGGCTGTGCGACGGCGGCCTGGGGCGTGGAGGAGTTGACGCTCCAGCGGTATCCGGCGAAGAGGGACGTGTCGGGGTCCGCGTAGAAGACCATGTGCCCGTAGCCCACGCCACTGTGCTCGGTGTAGGTGGTGTTGTCGTCGGCGATCTCGGCGCGGCTGTCCGGGTACGAACGGTAGCGGTCGATGCTGGACTGGCTGGTGAGGTCGGGTCCGCCGTGGGGGCTGTTGGTGCAGTCGACGACCTGGAAGAGGTGCGGGACGACCCCGGTGATGCCCAGCTTGCTGTCGACGGAGGAGGCGTGGGTGCCGAGGTAGGCACGGATCATCACGGTGTGGCCGGTGTAGGGGGTGCTCTTGGCGTTGGGGTCGTAGTCCCAGGCCACGATGTCGCCGGGACGCAGGTTCACCGGCTTGGTCACCGGGTCGATGTGCGGCACGTTGGCGGCGTTCAGGAACCCGGCCTGCAGATCCTCGGCGTTGGGGAACGAGGTGGTGCGGGTCGTGCCGTCCTTCGGCGGGAAGTACTGGTTGAAGTACGCCGTGGTGGCCCAGCCGTAGGCGGTGTCGGCGCCGTAGGAGCGCTGCAGCAGGCTCGTCATGAACGAGGCGCACTGGGAGAGGTTCTCGAACTCCTCCGGGTGCCCCGGGCGGCCCCAGGTCACCTGGGTTCTGCCGAGGTTCTCGCCGTTGGTCTGCTCGACGTTGTACCGGTTGTGGTCCCACTGGGTGGCGCGCAGCCGCAGGTACTCCACCAGCGTCTCGGCCTCCAACAGGTGCGGCGGCTTGAGCTGGTAGAGCGCGGCGGTCGCCGGTTCGGCCGCGGCGGCGCGGGTGGGCGAGATCAGGGACCCGGCAGACGCGGCAAGCGCCAAACCGGCGCCGCCGGTCAGCAGGTGACGACGGGACGGACCCGAAAAGGACGTGGACACATGACCCCCCTGGTATGTGGACGGCGAAGATGGTCGAGCCTCGCCTTCGAACGCCCGGACGATACCAGGCGAACTGATCTTGGTCGGGCTGTCCCGCCTTGGCAGTGATCCAGATCGGGCATATTGTCCCGATAAGGCAATATTTGCGTGGCGCGGCCGATGTACAGACACGTCGACGCGTGGATCGGCGGCGCCGCCCGGAAGCGAGCGGAGATCACGATGCGACCCGGTGATCTGCCGGAGGGTGGCGAGTCACTGGACGATGCGCTCGGGACGGGTCTGACGGACGTCGTGCGCCGCACCGGCGCCGTGATCGGCGGCCTCTACCTGATCGAGGAGCGGGAGCCGATGCTGCGCCTGGTGGCGCTGTGCGGGCTGCCCGTCGAGTTCACCCAGACCTGGCAGCGCCTGCCGCTCACCGCCCCCGTCCCGGTCGCCGACGCGATCCGTGACGACCGGCTGGTGTGGATCGGCAGCCAGGAGGAGATGACACGACGCTATCCGGTCACCGCGACCGTCCTGCCCTACCGTTTCGCGCTCGCGGCCGCCCCGCTCACCGGCGTGGGCCGGTGCCGGGGAGGCATCGTGCTCATGTGGTCCGGCGACCACCCGCAGGAGGCCTCCCCGCGCGAGCGCGACCACATCATCGCGAGCGCACACCGGCTGGCCCGTCTGCTGGACGACGCGCCTCGGCCACCCAGCTTTCCCGAGCAGCCGCGCATCTGGACGCTCGAGACCGCACGCCACCCCACGCAGACCGTAATGGCCGCGGCCGACTACCTCGAACGCCTGCCCGAAGGTGCCGTCGCCCTGGACCTGGAGGGGCGCGTCACGTTCGTCAGCGGCACTGCCGCCCGGCTCCTCGGGCGCCCCGCGGACCAGTTGCTGGGCGAGCGGCCCTGGCAGGCGCTGCCCTGGCTGGACGACCCCGGGTACGAGGACCAGTACCGCACAGCCGTCGTCAGCCGTACGCCGCTCTCCTTCGACGCTCTCCGGCCGCCCGACCAGTGGCTGACCTTCCGGCTCCACCCGGACACCAGTGGCATCAGCGTCCGTATCACCCCGTGCACACAGCAGCGGACGGGCACGGCGGCGCCCGCCGCACAGCGGCCCGCGGCGGCACCGACCGGACGTCTCTACCAGTTGGTCCACCTGGCGGCGGCCCTCACGGAGACGGTGACCGTACGCGACGTCGCCACCCTGATCGCCGAACAGATCCTCCCCGCCTTCGGCGCCCAGGGAATGGTGCTGTCCGCGGCGGACGCGGGCCGGCTGAAGATCACCGCCCACCACGGCTACCCCGACGACACCATCGAGCGCCTCGACGCCCTCCCCCTGGACACCGACCTCACCCCCGCCGGCCGCGTCCTCGCCAGCGGCGTGCCCGCCTTCTTCGCCAGCCCCGCCGACATGGCACGCAGTCACCCCCGAGCGCCCCAGATCAGCGGCAAACAGGCCTGGGCCTTCCTGCCTCTCGTCATCACCGGCCGGCCGGTGGGCTGCTGCATCCTGTCCTACGACCGTCCGCACACCTTCACGGCCGACGAGCGCGCCGTCCTCACGCCGCTGGCCCGTCTCATCGCCCAGGCGCTCGACCGCGCCCGCCTCTATGACGCCCAGCACCGTCTCGTCCACGAACTCCAGCAGACTCTGCTGCCCCGCACCCTGCCCACGCTGCCCGGCCTCGAAGTCGCCGCCCGCTATCTGCCGGCCGGGCACGGGCTCGATGTCAGCGGAGACTTCTACGACCTGCTCCGCCTGGACGACACCACGGTCGCGGCATTCATCGGCGACGTGGAAGGCCACAGCATCGCCGCGGCCACCCTCATGGGACAGGTCCGCACCGCCATTCACGCCCACGCGACCGCCGGGGCGGCACCGGACGAGGTGCTGTCCCGCACCAACCGGCTGCTGGCCGACCTGGAATCCGACCTGCTCGTCACCTGCCTCTACGCGCACGTGGACCTGGCCCATGGACGGCTGACCCTCGCCAGCGCGGGTCACGTGCCCCCACTCCTGCTCGATGCTCACCACGGCGGACGGGTTCTGGACATCGAGCCCGGCCCCCTTCTGGGCATCGGCACGGACGTGCGCTACCCCGTCACCGCCACCCCGCTGCGCGACGGAGCCATCCTGGCCCTCTACACCGACGGGCTGGTGGAAAAACCCGGACGCGACGCCGCAGCCACCACGTCCGACCTGCTCAAGTACCTGGCGGGAACGGACGACCCCGACCTCGAACACCTCGCGGACAGCCTCATCCACCACGCCTGGCCGACCGGGCAGTACACGGACGACGTCACCGTCCTGCTGCTGCGCGCAACGTACAACCACCTGTCCGGCCATGGGAGTTGATGTGCGAAGCTGTCGTGAACCGTTCGCGGGCGGGGCCGTGGCGGTCGTCGAGAGGAGCACGGCGTGGGACAGGACGGCGGCTTCGGCGTCGGGGAGATCGACACCGGCAGACCGCACCCTGCGCGGATCTACGACTACCTGCTGGGCGGCAAGGACAACTACGAGGTGGACCGACGGGCCGGCGACGAACTGGCCGCTGCCGCACCCGAGGTGCGCATCGGACTGCGGTCCAACCGCGCCTTCCTGCGGCGCGCCGTCCGGTACGTCGTCAGCAGCGGGGTACGCCAGATTCTCGACATCGGCACCGGGCTGCCCACCTCACCGAACGTGCACGAGATCGCCCACGAGCTGGCGCCGGACGTCCGCGTGGCCTACGTCGACAACGATCCGATCGTGGCCGCGCACGCCAACGCGCTGCTCAGCAGCTCCGGCGCGACCAGTGTCGTACTCGCCGACGTGCGCGACCCGCAGGCCATCGTGAACCACCCCGAGGTCCGCCGGGCCATCGACTTCGACCGGCCGGTCGCGCTCCTCCTCGTGGCCGTCCTCCACTTCCTCACCGACGCGGAGAAGCCCGCGCGGGCCGTCGCCGCCCTGCGCGACGCGCTTCCGGCCGGCAGCTTCCTGGTGCTCTCGCACGCCACCGGCGACTTCGCCGACCGCAGCGCCGCCCAGGCCGTCTACAACAAGGCCACCGCCACGCTGAACCTGCGGTCCCGCGCCGAGGTCGAGGGGTTCTTCGACGGCTTCGAACTGGTCGAACCGGGCCTGGCCCAGGTCCCGTTCTGGCGCCCGGACACCCCGCCTCCGCCGAGGTCTGCCGAGATCGGCTTCTACGGCGGGGTGGCCCGCAAGACCGCGTGACCGCGCGGAGGTTCGGCAAGCAGGGGCAGTCCGCCCCGGCCGGTCGCCGTTCACCCGTGGCGAATCGTGCCCCCGGGTGAGGGTGGGCGAGTGATCGTGGGCGGATGATCGAGAACCGACTTGAGCAGGTGTTCGCCGAGGCCGGGTGTCAGGGCAGTGTGGCTGTCCTGGACATCGACGGTCCCGGGCGGGTGGTCCTGGGCGACGAGGAGCTGGTGGTCGCCGCGTCCACCTTCAAGATCGCGGTGGCGTTGGAGTTGTTCTGTCAGGGCTCCGAGGGCGAGCTGGACCTGACCGAGCGCGTCCGGCTCTCGCCCTCGCGGGCCACGCCGGGCGGTCAGGGCTTCTGCATCTTCGAGGACGAGGCCGAGGTCTCGCTGCGCGATGTCGCCCGGATGATGGTGACGATCAGCGACAACACCGCGACCGACGTGGTGATCCGTCGGGTGTCGGTGCCGCGGATTCACGCACGGCTGGCCGCGTTGGGCCTGGACGGGATCCGGTTGGCGGGCACGATCCAGGAGGAGTTCGACGCGATCGGCCGCGATGCGGGTTTCGGCGGGTGGGCGGAGATGAACCGCGCGATGCGCGAGGCGGGCTCACCGCGGGACACCGACCGCATATGGGAGCGCGCGCTGTCCGCTCCGTCCCTGCAGCCCGGGCACATCACGAGCGCGACGGCCGGGCAGATGGCCGCCTTGCTGAGGATGATCTGGCGGGACGAGGCCGGGCCCGCTGACGCCTGCGCCGCGGTGCGGGCGGTCATCGCTCAGCAGCGGCTGACCCGGAAGATCGCAGCCGGGTTTGGTGCCGAGGTGCGGGTGGCCGCCAAGTCGGGCACGGTTCCCGGATGTGTGAGCAACGACGCCGGAGTCGTGCGGTACCCGGACGGCTCCCGTTTCGCGGTGGCGGTGTTCACCAGGCCCACCGGGCCCGGTACGGGGACAGCACAGGCGGATTCCGTGATCGGCACGGCCGCCCGGTTGGCCGTCGATCACCTGCGCCGGCTGGAGCACACCGATTGATCAGTCGACGAGCAGCCGCCTTGCGGTGAGGGCGAGCCTGGCCCGCAACGGGCCGGTGGGCTCGGTGGGTTCGATGCCCAGGGTGTTTCCGACCTGTCCGAGTCGGCCGGGCGACGCTGCTGTGGTGCAAGTGGAGACAGTCGGCGGCACTGGCTGAGCCCAACGCCCGCCACGCCCTACGCCGCCCCGGCCCAGGCCACCGACCCGTCCGGTCTCCCTCGCCCTCATCGCCCCCGCGGAGTTCTGTCCTTACCGCGGCACCTTCCACGGGGCACGGGCGATCCTGTCCGCCGAGATCCCGCAGCGGCGGATCGCCGAACCCGCCGCGACCCTGCGCCGTGCCCTGACCGAGTTGAGATGCGTCTGTCGCGTTCGCGCGCCTGCTCAGCCCTGACGAGGAGGATTCCGGCCGTCCATGGCCATCTCCCTCCTCACCCGAGCCCGGTCGAAGCACCACGTGCCGAGCCCCACCAGTACGGCCGCCGCGAAGCCGTACACCGGCAGCCACAGGGTCGTAGTAGCTGACAGGCAGTCAGCGACCGCTTCATGGATCTTCGCCTCCTGCGCGTGAGCCAAGGCGGCTCTGTCGCGACCGGCCAGGTCGGCCAGCGCGGCCTCCGCCTGGATGCCCGCGTACCTGCCCACTTCAGGACACCCGTGTCGAGTGCCCGGCATCGGAAACAACCACGCCGTGCGCTGAAGAACAGGGGCGATGGTGATCGCTACACACAGGCCGACCACCAGTGAAAACGCCGTCAGATTCCTTATGTACGTGGATCCGAGGCCGGGCGTCCATGCCGGCAGTCGGTAGAAGGAGAAGACCACCGCGAGAAGCGTCACCCCGATGTAGCTGGCGAACCACTGCCAGGAACCCTGCGCGAGAGCGGCCGTCAGCACGGCGGCCAGTGCAATGCCGATGACCCCCGCCTGCCCCGAACTGCCAGGGCCCGCACCAATGGATGCCGTTTGCCGCGCTTCTTGAAGTCTGGAGTGATCGTCCATGGTCTCTCCCGCAGGGTTCGAACGCCATCAGCATCGGGGCATGGCGCGGTTCGACATGGAGCCATGCCGAACCGGCCCGGACGCCCCGCCCGATTGGCTCTCACCCTTCGCCGCGACGGATCACAGGTCGGCCAGGGGTCCGGCCGCGGCAGCGACGGACGGGTTGCGCCACACGAACACCTCGGTGCTGGGCCCCCGTTCACAGAAGCGGCCCGCCGGGGAGGACGAGCGCAGCAAGCGGCGCAGGTCGGCTTCGAAGGCGTCACGGTGCGGGCCGAACAGGCCGGGTGCCGAGTACGACATCGAGAAGGTCCCGGCGACGACGTCGTCCTCGCTGCGGTCCAGTACCTGCCCGCCGGAAACGACAAGCCGCTCGGGCCCCAGGAATCCGGCGCGGGCGATGATCTCCGATTCGCCGCCGGGTGTTCCGTCGGGCAGCACTCCGCGCCCGGCACGGCGGACCGGTCCCAGGTACTGCTTGACCAGTTCGCCGATGGCGCCGTACGGCACACCGGGGTACGGCAGACCCTCGATGCCGAGCCGCTCGCCCTTCAGGTCCGAGACGTGCACGAGCGCCCCGCCGGGCCGGAGCATGCCGCGCACGGTGCCCGCCACCAGCTCGCGGTCCATCCAGTGGAAGGACTGGGCGAAGACCGCCACGGTGAAGGTGCCGAGGTCCGCCGGGAGGTCCTCGGCCCGGATCCGTACCCACCGGGACTTGGCGGCTCCCCCCGCGGCGGCGGCCCGGCGGGCGGCTTCGCCGAGCATGCCGGGGTCGGGATCCACGCCCACGACTTCGCCGAACAGGGGCGCGAGGGGCACGGACAGGGTGCCGGGGCCGCATCCCACGTCAAGGAGCCGCCCGGTCCCGTCGAGCCCGAGCTCGTCGGCCAACACCGGCACGAGGGTGGGGGCGTACGGCAGTCTGCCCCGGTCGTAGTAGGGGGCCGCCCCCGCGAAAAGTGTTTCGTCCCACACCCAGTCTTCGGTCACGGGAGGATTTTCCACGTGTGTGGGGCTTGAGGCGCGGTGTTCGTCGGTGGGGTGCGGAGCGACACCAGATGTGCAAGGGAGACCCTTCTGCACGTCGCGGGACTCGGCGACGGTAGGTTGATCGCCATGAGTGACAACGTGTACTTCGACATCAGTATCAACGACGAGCCGGCCGGCCGGATCGTTTTCAAGCTCTTTGACGACGTGGTTCCCAAGACCGCCAAGAACTTCCGCGAGCTGGCCACCGGCGAGCACGGCTTCGGCTACGCCGGTTCCTCGTTCCACCGGATCATCCCGCAGTTCATGCTGCAGGGCGGCGACTTCACCAAGGGCAACGGCACCGGCGGCAAGAGCATTTACGGCGAGAAGTTCGCCGACGAGAACTTCACCCTGAAGCACGACCGCCCGTACCTGCTGAGCATGGCGAACGCCGGCCGGAACACCAACGGCTCGCAGTTCTTCATCACCACGATCGTCACCGACTGGCTCGACGGCAAGCACGTCGTCTTCGGTGAGGTCGTCGAGGGGCAGAAGCTCGTCGACCAGATCGAGGGCGTGGGCAGCCGGAGCGGCGCACCCAGCGCGAAGGTCACGATCACCGCGAGCGGCACGGTCTGACCGACGCTCCCCGCACCGGCGGGTGACGCGAACGCCCCGGTGATGACGCCGGTCGGTTCTCTCCTGACCGGCCGTCTCACCGGGCGTCGCCCTGTCCGCGGGTCGTCAGTGCGCGAAGACCGTGCTGACCAGCGCCACATGGACGGCGGTGTCGCCGAGGATTCTCAACAGGGCGTTGCGGCGCCACAGATGCACGCCGACGGTGACGGCCAGGGCCGCCAGGGGGCCGCCACGCGGGCGTGGGTCAGCGGCAGGTCGCGCAGGCAGTAGACGACCAGCATCACCATGATCCCGGCGGGCATGCGCGTGCTCAGGTACTGGACCGTGCCGCTCGCCCGCAACGGGGCGAGAGCGGCGGAGGGAAGAGCGCGCAGGGCCCAGGTGACCGCGGCGGACAGCAGGACCGCGGCGACGAGGTAGGTCGTGTCAGGCATGGCTCGGCTTCCTGCGGGTGGTGAGGTGTCGGGCCAGGAGCCCGGCGGTGAACAGGGCGAAGGCGACCGGCAGCGGCTGACCGGGGAACAGCAGCCGGGCGGCCAGGGCGCTGAGGAGGGCGAGCAGCGGGGTGGACAGATCGCCCCGCCGGTCACGGACGGCGTCGAGCGCCAGCACGGTGAACAGGCCCGCCGGCCGGGCACCCGCGTCACCTACGACTACGCCCTCGCCGCCGCGCGCACGCCGCATCCAGCCCCGCCACAGTCTCCAGGATCCCCGCCTACCGCCTTCTCCATCGCGCGGCTGGGTATCTGACGACCGTTCCCGCTCGGAATTTTCTCCGGGTGACCGTCCACGGCATGTCCGGCCGGGCGATTCCGTGACTTTCGTCCGATCATGTCACCAGAGACTTATCGAGGGCCGCCCGGGCGAACCCGGCGTCGGGCGACCGTCGGCGACGATGCTGGTGCGGCGAGCACGGGAGGAACCCGTGAGGCAGTGGCGGCGCGGCCTCCACCGCGCTTGGGAGTGGCTGCGTCTGCGCGCCCTGCTCCAACACGGCCGCGAACTGGAGCTGATGCACCGGGCCATGGGGTTCGCCACGCTGGCCCTGGTGACGCTGGCTCCGCTGCTGATCGTGGTCGCCGCGGCCGATCCGCTGGTGCGGGGCGGCTTCGCCTCCTGGCTCACCGACGGCATGGGACTGTCGGGACAGTCAGCGGAGGCGCTCACCAACATCATCAGTCCCCCGCGCAAGGTCATCGGCACCACCAGTGTGCTGAGCCTGTTCCTGCTCGCGGTGTTCGGTATCTCCTTCGCCGGCAGCGTGCAGAACGGGTACGAGCGGATCTGGGACCTCGCGTCCGGGCCCTGGCACCGGGTCTGGCGGCAGGCGACCTGGCTGGTGGTGCTGACCGCCTACCTCTATCAGGAGGTGCAGACGCGGACGGCGATGCACGGGACGCAGCGGATCCCGGTGTCCGTGATCAGCGGAGTGCTGTTCTTCTGGTGGGGCCAGCGCTTCCTGCTGGGGGGCCAGGTCCACTGGCGCACCCTGCTGCCGGGCGCGATCGCCACGGTCCTCGGCATGGTCGGCCTCAGGGCCTTCTCGTTCCTCGTCTTCACCCCGCTCATCGTCACCAACGCACTGAACTACGGCGCGGTCGGGACCGTGCTGGTGGTGGAGTCGTGGCTGATCGGCGTCGGGTTCGTGGTGTACGGGGGCGCGCTGTTCGGCCGCTGGTTCGTCGAGCACCACTGGATGCCCACCCACGAGGAGTGAGCGGCCCGTCAGCCGGTCGGGGCCGCCACCGGTGCGCCTTCGAGGTTGCGCGTCATGCGTTCCAGAACGCTCACGGCGGTGCCGTACTCCTCCAGCGAGATGCCTGCGATGACCGCCTCCCGGAAGAAGGCGACCCGTTCGGTGACGGCGGCCAGGCGGGCGTCGCCCTGCGCGGTGAGGGTGAGGAGGCCCGTGGCGGGGCGTGTCGCCCAGCCGTCGGTGAGGACGGTCCGGACGGCGGCGGCCACGGCGGTGGTGTCGGCGTTGGCGGCCAGGGTGGCGTGGACCTCCGTGTCGGCGGTTTCGGGTGCGACGCGGACGACGTTGAGGACCTGCCAGGTCAGGCGGGTGAGGCCGTACTCCGCGAGCAGGGCGTCCATGTGCCGGGTGAGGGCCTGGTCGGTGCGGTTGAGCCAGTAGCCGATGGGCTTCATGACAGGGCGGGTTCCTTCGGGTTCGGGGCGAGCAGGGCGGGCCAGTCCTGGGCGGCCGCCCAGTCGGCGAAGGTGTGCCAGCCGACCTCGGGGTGGGCACTGCGCAGGCCGGTGACGTCGACGTCGAGGCCGGTGGTGGTGAAGTAGGAGAACATCGCCGCGAGGTCGTGCGAGTGGGTGCGGACGTAGGACAGGGGCACCTCGCGGTGCGTGACGGGGCGGCTTGTGGCGGCGGACAGGGCCGCGGCGATCTGGGCGGCGGTGAGTTCGTCGGAGGCGATGTCGATGCGGCGGCCGGTGAAGGCGGACCGGCGCTGCAGGACCAGGGCCGCGAAGGCGCCGATGTCGTCGGCCGGGATGAGCGTCAGGGGGCGCTCGGCCGGCATGGGCCAGGCGAAGGAGTTCTCGCGCAGGCCTTCCAGGGTCCAGCCGGAGGCGAAGTTGTCCATGAAGGCCGCGGGGGCGATGACCGTCCAGGGGACGCCCGTCGTCCTGAGGTGGCGCTCGATCTCGTCCTTGCTGTCGTAGTGGGGGATGCCCGTGCCGCGGTCGGCGTGCGCCGCCGACGTGAACACGATGTGGCCGGCCCGGGCGGCCGCCGCCGCGTCCAGCAGGGTCCTGCCCTGGCGGACCTCGGTGGCGGTGTCCGTGCCGAACGGGGTCGTCACCGCGAAGAGGGAGTCGGCGCCGACGAGGGCGGCGTCCAGGGAGGGGCGGTCGTCGAAGTCGGCGTACCGGACGTCCGCACCGAGCCGGCGCAGGGCCTCGGCCGCCGGTGCGGCGGGGGTGCGGGTGAGGGCGCGGACCCGGTGTCCGGCGGCGAGCAGGGCGCGGGCGGTGGCACCGCCCTGGGCGCCGGTGGCACCGGTGACGGCGATGGTGAGCATATGGGCTCCTGAACGTAGGCAGCTTTTTCCTGCACTGCACATTAACTGCGTCACGAAGAGAGTAGCCCACACTGTCACTGCGTCGCGCAGTTAATTGCTTGTGAGGTGGATCACCCCTGATGCGGTGCGACGGTCGCGCGGGCGGATTCGTCGACATGGAGGGTGAAGACGTCCGGGCGGGCGTAGTGGCCGGTGGGGTCGAAGTCGAAGCGGGCCCGGGCGAGGTCGTCGAGGTCGAGTTCGGCGGACAGGATGCCCTCGCCGTCGCGCAGCGGGCCGGCCAGGATCTCGCCGAGGGGGGAGACGATGACGGAGCCGCCGCCGATGAGGACGGTGTCGGGTGCGTCGCCCTGGACGGGGTGGACGTCGGCGGGCAGGGCGCCGCGGCGCAGGTACTGGCCGGCGCCGAGCACGAAACAGCGGCCCTCCAGGGCGATGTGCCGCAGGGTGGCCTGCCACGATTCGCGGTCGTCCACGGTCGGGGCGCACCACAGGTCGACGCCCTTGGCGTACATCGCCGTACGGAACAACGGCATGTAGTTCTCCCAGCAGATCGCCGCGCCCAGCCGGGCCGTGCCGGTGTCCACGACGGGCAGGGTGGAGCCGTCGCCCTGGCCCCACAGGTAGCGTTCGGCGGCGGTCGGCATCAGCTTGCGGTGCAGACCCAGGTAGCCGTCCGGGCCGAAGAACAGGGCGACGCAGTACAGGGTGCCGCCCTGCCGTTCGACCGCGCCGACCACCGCGTGCACGCCCAGTTCGCGGGTGAGGGCGGCCAGCGCCTCGACCTCGGGGCCGGGGATCTCGATGGCGGCGGCGTGGTAACGACGGAAGAGTTCGCGGCCTTCCGGGGTGCGGCTGCCGACGGTGATGCCGAAGTCCAGGCCCTTGGGATAGCCGCCGAGGAACGCCTCGGGCAGGACGACGACGTCGGCTCGGTGGCTCCCGGCGGCCTCACGGAGCAGCTCCTCGGCTCGGTGCAGCGCGGCGGGTGTGTCGAACAGCGGGGCGGCGGCCTGGACTACGGCGGCGGTCACGGTGGTCATGCAGTCGAGGCTAGGAATGCCGCCGTACATCGATCAAACTAATCTTCACAATGATCGACATTTACGAGACAGAATTCCGCAAGGCGGACCTGAACCTCCTGGTCGTCTTCACCGCCCTGCTGCGGGAACGGAGCGTGACCCGGGCCGCCGCCGCCCTGCATCTGAGCCAGGGCGCGGTCAGTGCCGCTCTGGGCCGGCTCCGCCGGCTCTTCGGCGACGAGCTGTTCACACGCACGCGCACCGGCATCGAACCCACGGCACGAGCGGTGGAACTGGCCCGCCGCATCGAACCGGCCCTCGGTCTCATCCACGGCGCCGTCACCGCGCAGGACCGCTTCGACCCGGCCACCGCCCGGCGCGCCTTCACCGTGGGCATGTCCGACGACGTGGAGGCGACGCTGCTGCCGCGGCTTCTGGCCGCGACCACGGGCCTGCCGGGCATCCGGATCGCCGTACGGCAGGCCAACCGCAACACCGTGGCCGGCCTGCTCGACCGTGGCGAGATCGACCTCGGCGTCGCCGCCGCACCCGCCCACAGCACCGACCACCGCAGCCGCGCGCTGTTCACCTCCGGCTACAGCTGCCTGTTCAACCCGCGTCTGCTGCCGCTGACACTCCCCCTCGACCTGGATACCTATCTCGCCCACCCGCACCTGCTGATCTCGTACGACGGCCGGCGCGGCATCGTCGACGACCTGCTGGAGGCACGCGGCCTCAGCCGTCGGGTGCCGGCCTCCACGACGCACTTCGCGGGCGCGGCCCTGCACCTGACGGCCGTACCGGTGCTGGCCACCCTGCCCACCCACGCGGCCGCGGTGTACGCCGAGGCCCTGGGCCTGACCCTCACGCTGCCGCCGCTGCCCATGCCGGAGTACACGGTCAACGCGATCTGGCACGGCACCACGACCGACGATCCCGCGCAGGTCTGGTTGCGGGACCTGGTCCGCGGGGCGACGGAAGCGATGGTGCAACCGGCTGCACCGTGAAGGTGGAGTCCGCTCCCCCGACCGTCCGCGCCCGATCGCCTAGCGTTGCCGTACAGGTAGAGCGTTGCGGCAGGCCGGGCGTGCCACGGTTCACCTGACCCTTGCCGCGGTCATGGTCTTCGGTCTGTGTCTCTTCATCACCATGCTGCTTCTCACGACCGTCGCCACGCTCGTCGTGGTCGGAGCCTGGATGCTGCCCGAGACCGTGCTGCTGATACGTCGGATCGCCGGAGCCAAGCGGCACATGACCGCCGCCTGGACGGGCCGGGAGATCCCGGAGGCGTACCAGGCCCTCACCGGTCCGCTGCGCCTGCGCCTGCGCACCGCGGTCCGCGATCCCGGCACCCGTCTCGACCTGCGCTGGAGGATCGCCCCGTACGTCTACGGCGCTCTGGTCTTCCTGGCGCTGCCGCTGTGGCCGCTGGGTCTGGTCGTCGACGCGGTGGGGAGCGGGCTGCTGCGCCGCACGCCGGTCGTGCTGCCGCCAGGCCGAGGAGGCGCTCGCCGAACTGCGCCAGGTGGTGCGCGGCATCCACCCGCCGATCCTCACCGACCGCGGCCTGACCGGTGCCGTGCGGGCCCTGGCGGCAAGCAGCGGGCTCGAAGTGACGGTGGAGGTGACGGGTGATCAACGCCGCCAAGCACGGCGGTGGCCGGCGGGCAACCGTACGGCTGGAACGCCTGCGCTCCGGGCTGCGTGCCGTCGTCCGGGACGACGGCACCGGCGGGGCGGACGAGAGCCGGGGCTCGGGGCTGCTGGGCATCCGCCGCCGGGTCGCCGCGCTGGACGGCAGCGTGCAGGTGTCCAGTCCGGTCGGGGGTCCGACCGCGGTCGAGGTGCGGCTGCCGTGTGTGTGGTGATCGCCGAGGGGTGCCGGGCGACAGGCCGGGCCCTCACTTCATACAGTCCCCCGAGCCCGTGAACTCGGGGAAGCGGCTGTTGCCCTCCCACACGACGACGGACCAACGGGTGTACTGCCACGCCTTGTTGCTGCTGTACTCGGAGACCAGCTTCTGGCAGCCGGTGGTGGTGACGACGTCCTGGAAGTTGTCCCGCTGGGCGCGGCCCATCAGTGTGCCGTCGGGGTCGTGCATCCACACGTACGCGGCCTTCTCGACGGGATCGAAGCCGAGGCTGATGTCGTTCTCCGCGGCCGCGGGATCCACCCCGTTCCCCTCGGCGACCCGAACCTTCCAGGCCGCTGTGACGGCCTTGTCGGTGGCGTCGGCGACGCGGATCTCCGCCCGGTCGCTGCTCGGTATCCGCGCGGCCGCCAGGCCGGACTCGTCGCCCTGCCACTGCCCGGCGATCTGGTTGTAGCACCCGTCGGTGGCCTCGCCGAAGCCGAGGATGTTCGGCTCGGGATCGGTGTCGGAGTCCTTCCAGAAGACCGAGTAGCGGCCGTAGGGCCAGGCGGTGGGGTCGTCCGCGAGCCGGCGGGCGAGGGCTGTGCAGGCCGCCATCTCCCCGCTCCTGCGGAACACTTCCTGCTGTTCCTCGGGAAGCTGGGAGATCGGGCCGCCGGTCACCATCAGCGTCTGTGCGCTCTTGTTGAACGTGACCGTGGGCTCCATGAAGGCCATGTCCTTGGTGGCGAGCATGGTCCTCATGTCGTCCCGGACCGTCGTCGCCACGCCCTTCTCGGCCGCGGTGCTCGCGCCGGTGCTGGCTCTCCACTCGTCGTCGCCGGGCTGGGTCTCGTCCCCGGCACGGGTGAAGGCGGGGTCGGCCACACCGGCGAGCGGGTCGGTCGGGACGACTGCCCTGCGTGGATCGACCGCCGGCTGCGCCGGTTCCGTCGTGCCGTCGGGTGCGGCGGGTCCGGTGTGCTGTGCGGTGCTGTCCTCGTGCGCGGCCGGGGACGCGGTGGCCGTGGACCCCTTGGTCTTTGCGGCATGGCCGCCGCCTCCGCCGGGGAGGGCGATGACGGCGCCTGCGAGACCACCGGCCACGGCCGCGGCGACGAGGACGGTCGTGATGGTCCGCTTGCGGGAGGACGGTGTCGCCGGGGCGTGCCAGCGGGGATCGTCCAGGGTGGGCAGGTCCCACCGGGCCATGACCGGTGCACCGGCGCGGGTGGGTCCCAGGTCCACCTCGCCGCCGACGACCTGGGTGGTCTGCCCGGCGAGCAGCCGTGCGCACTTCTCCGCCGCCGTGACGGCGCGTATCCGGTCGGCGGGCTCCTTCGCGAGGGCCGTCTCCACGATCTCCCGCAACTCCCGCGGAACTCCGTCCA
This sequence comes from Streptomyces sp. NPDC001450, assembly GCF_053597295.1. Classification (NCBI taxonomy): domain Bacteria; kingdom Bacillati; phylum Actinomycetota; class Actinomycetes; order Kitasatosporales; family Streptomycetaceae; genus Streptomyces; species Streptomyces sp. NPDC001450. Next base: position 206,748 of record NZ_JBSFHY010000002.1, on the reverse strand, counting down.
GATCGGGTTCCCCCGACATGACGCGGAACGCGACCGCGTCCGGCGCGCCGGCGCCGAACGGGAGACGGCCGGTCGCGGCGTACGCCACCAGCGCGCCCCAGGCGAACAGGTCGCCCTCGGGTCCGGCCGTGCCGTCGCGGTAGTACTCGGGGCTGATCCAGCCGGGGGTGCCGGTCAGGACGCCGGTCCGGGTCACGCTGGTGCCGTCGGCGGCGTGGGCGATGCCGAAGTCCAGCACGCGGGGCCCGCCGGGCGTGAGGACGACGTTCTGCGGCTTCACGTCCCGGTGGACCACACCGGCCTCGTGAATGGCCGCCAGCGCCTGGGCCGTACCGGTCGCGAAGGCGTACAGGGTGCCGCCGGTGAGGGGGCCGTGCTGGGCCAGGTGCTGGTTCAGGGTGGGGCCGGGGGCGTAGGCGGTCGCCAGCCAGGGGGCGGCGGCCTCGGGGTCGGCGGCGAGCAGGGGCACGAGGCAGGGTCCCTGCACCCGGGCGGAAAGCTGGACCTCTCGGCGGAACCGGGCCCGGAACTCCGGGTCCTGGGCCTGCGCGGGGTGGATCACCTTGACCGCGACCCGGAGCCCGTCGGCGGTGAGGCCGGCGTGGACCGTGCCCATGCCGCCGGAGCCGAGACGGCCGATGATCCGGTACGGGCCGATGCGGGCGGGGTCCCCGGGGTGGGCAGGCTGCACCCGCCCGCCCGCGCCAGTAGTGCTCACGGAACTCCCCCCAGGAGCATGCCGATAGGCCGTGCAGAAGGTGTGGAGGATGTGTATATCACGCAGATGGTCGACGTCGGCACGCGTTCTCGGGGAGCGAGCGGGTCACATGCTCACGGCGATGCGCACCCCGTCCGACGCACCGTCAAGCTGCCATTCCCTGGGCGTCATCCCGTACGCGGCGCGGAAGGAGCGGCTGAAGTGGCTGGGGCTCACGAAACCCCAGCGGCGGGCGACGGCCGCCACGCCGCCCGACTGCGCCTCGGGCCTCAGCAGGTCCCGTCGGCATCGTTCCAGGCGCTGAAGCCTGATCCAGCCGCCCACCGTCACTCCCCCGGTCCGGAACAGCTGGTGCAGGGAGCGGACCGACATGAAGTGCGCCGCGGCGATCCCGGACGGGGAGAGTTCCGGGTCCGACAGGTGGCGCACGATGTGGTCCTTCACACGCACCAGGGTGGCCGCGGCGGTCTCCGAGGACGGTGGCGCGAGGCGTCCGCGCCGCTCGTCGATCAGCAGCGCCAGCAGGTCGAGCGCCGTGGCGGCGACCTGCCGGCCCGCGGTGTCGTCGAAGCTCTCCGAGGCACGCGCCATGCGGGTGAAGTACGCCGACACCAGTGCGGCGCCGGCCTCGTCGGGGCGGAACGCCGTGGCCGTCACCGTCCGCAGATCCTCGTCCGGCACTCGGAGGGCCTGGCGGGGGAAATGGAAGGACGTGAAGCGGAAATTCTCGTCGAGTCTCTTTCTGAACCGTCGGGAGGAATCCGAGAGCGAGAACTCGCCGGGCCGTATCACGGCTTCCCGTCCGTCCTGCTCCTTGAGCGAGGAGCCCCGGAACTGGAGGCTGAGGGTGAGGAACTCCTGGCCGTCGCGGGCGATGAGACGTCTGCTGCGCGTCACCAGTTGCGGGCCCGCCTCGACATGGGCGACCTGCAGCACGCCGATGCGCCTGCTGACGATGCTTCCCGGCGACGGTTCCCTCTCCAGGAAGGTGACGTCGAGCGGGATGAAGGTGCGGGACACCGCTTCGTGCCAGCGCTCTGCCCGGGCGGAGGCGGCGAGGGGCGCCGTGGAGAGAACGTCGGACACCAGGCTCCACGAAGTGTCGGAAGAGGATGCGCGTACAGGCCCGCCCTGCCGCACGGGCGGAAGGGCGGGCTCCGTGGCGTGCGGTCAGCTCGTCGCGCGGACCGCGTCGCGGATCAGTCCGGCGACCTCCTTGGGCCGGGACACGGCGACCGCGTGCGACGCGTCCGCCAGCTCCAGGACGGTCGCTCCGGCCCGCTTGGCGCCATAGCGCTCGACCTCCGGGTTGATCTTGCTCACCAGCGGCCAGCGCGGGAAGCGGCCCTGCAGCTCACCGAGGCTCTCGCCCTCCACGAGGACGTAGGCGGCCACGGAGGCGACGTAGGCGGCGTCGACGGCGAGACCGCGATGGGGGTCCCCCCGGTTCGAGCGCAGCCGAGAACTGGGGAAGGGTTGGGCGGGCGACGACGGGGATGCCCTCGCGCTGCAGTTCTCCGACGACCCCGGACCAGCCGGCCGCGTCGGCGAACGCACCGTGTACGAGGACTCGAGTCTCAGGCGGCGTGCAGAGCGGTGCGCAGGGTGGTGACGGCCATCGTGATGGCGGCCTCGGCGGCGTGGGTGCCGCGCAGGGCGTTGAGCATCACGAAGTCGTGGATGATGCCCTGGAAGCGCACCGCGGTGACCGGGACGCCGGCCTCGCGGAGCTTGTTCGCGTACGCCTCGCCCTCGTCGCGCAGCACGTCGGCCTCGCCGGTGATCACCAGGGCCGGCGGCAGCCCCGCGAGCTGCTCGGTGGTGGCGCGCAGCGGGGACGCGGTGATCTGCGCCCGCTCGGCCTCGTCGGTCGTGTACTGGTCCCAGAACCACTGCATGCCGTCGCGGCGCAGGAAGTAGCCGGTGGCGAACTGGCGGTAGGAGCCGGTGTCGAAGCTCGCGTCGGTGACCGGGTAGAACAGCACCTGCTGGACCAGCGGGAGTCCGCCGCGCTCCTTGGCCATCAGGGTGAGGGCGGCGGTCATGTTGCCGCCGACGGAGTCACCCGCCACGGCCAGCCGGGAGCCGTCCAGCCCCTTGGCCGCGCCCTGCTCCACGACCCACCGGGCAACGGCGTAGTTCTGCTCGATGGCCACCGGGTAGCGGGCCTCGGGCGACAGGTCGTACTCGGGGAAGACGACCGCGGCGTTCGCGCCGACGGCGAGTTCACGCACCAGCCGGTCGTGGGTGTGGGCGTTGCCGAAGACCCAGCCGGCGCCGTGGATGTAGACGATCACCGGCAGGGAGCCGGTGGCGCCGGCCGGCTTGACGATCCGCGCCCGGACGCTGCCCGTCGGACCGCCCGAGACGGTGATCCACTCCTCGTCGACGGCCGGCTTCTCGATGTCGCCGGACTGCACCTCGTCGACCGCCTTGCGGCCCTCCCCCGGGGCAAGGTCGAACAGGTACGGCGGATTGGCGGTCGCCTCCGCGAACTCGGCGGCGGCGGGCTCCAGCACCGGCTGAACCGGCTCGACGGCATCGGACATGTGATTCTCCTCGGATTTCGGGGGCGCCGGATCGTCCGGCGCATCTGCTGCGTTCTCCGGCACCGCTGTGCGCCACCGTAGATCCGCTGGGCGGAGGTCAATTGCCCGTGAGCGCACGGTCGGTGTGCCGACCGTGCACGGATTCGTTCAGCGCGGCTGGAGGCGCGCGGGAGGGACGGTCCGGTGCGACGACGGGAAGCAGCCGGTCACCGGCCCGCGCAGTCCCGCCACTCGCGCGGGGTCATCCCGTACGTGGCCCGGAAGACGCGGCTGAAGTGCGTGGCGCTGGCGAAGCCCCAGCGGCCCGCCACCGCGGCGATGGTCCGGGTCCCGCGGGAACGGTCCGCGAGTTCGCGCCGGCACTCCTCCAGCCGACGCAGCAGGATCCGCCGGCCGACCGTGGTCCCTTCGTCCGCGAAGAGCTTGTGCAGGTACCGCACGGAGATGTGGTGGGCGCGGGCGATCCGCTGGGGGGACAGCTCCACATCGGTCAGGTTCAGGTCGATGAACCCGAGGATCCGGCACACCAGGGACGACTGCTCGTCGGCGGCCGCCCTCCCGTGTTCCCGCAGGTGCTCGGTGGCGAGGGTGGTGAGCAGGTTCACGGCGTTCCAGGCGAGCATCTCGCCGACCGCGGGCCGCGACGCCACGGCGGTGTCGGCGAGGTCGGACAGGAACGGCGAGAGGAGCGAGCCCATCCGGGAGTCGTGGCGCACGGGCAGCCTGGTGATCCGGTGCAGGGCGCGGTCGGTGAGCCCCAGCAGTTCGCGGGAGAGCAGGAACGTCTTCGTGCGGCATCCCTCGGGGAGGTCCAGCGAGGGCGGGCGATGCAGGTCGTAGAAGCAGATGTCACCCGGGCCGAGTCCGCCGTCCACGGAGGGTTCCTGCAGTAGCAGCGGCCCGACGCCCCGCACACCCACGAAGAGGTACTCGCCGCTGTCCCGGGCGATCCACCTGCGGGGCCCTCCGGAGAGGTCCGGTTGCCCGTGCGGCGAGCGTTCGCGGGGCAGCGCGGCGGGGGCCGGGTCCGTGATGAGGATGTCGAGTCCCATGGCCCGCCGCCACACCGGGCCCGGTTGCGTTGACCCCGGGTGTCCGCCGCTCGTCTCGATGCCGGTCGTCACCGTCATCCGCCGTCGCCTCCGCTCTGTCGTCATGTGAAGCGGCGCTGGAGAAGGCCACTTCGCCGGGAGCGTAGGCCGGGGGATGTGCAAAAAGAGTGACAAGGAAGTGACGGAGCTACTCGGTCAGTTCGGTGGCGAAGGCGCGCAGCAGCTCGTGCAGGGCGTAGTGGCCGGGCGCGGCCTCGGCCTCGGTGACGAGGTGCGCCTCGGCCAGCTCGCCGAGGAGCGTCCGGGCCTCGCGCGCCGGCAGGTCGGCGAGTGCCGCGGCGGTACCGGCCGTGACGAAGGGGCCGGTGTGCCGCGGAAGCAGCCGGAACAGCCGGGCGCCCTGCGCCGACAGGGTGCGGCAGGAGCCGCGGAACGCGGCGCGGACGTCGGCCGCCCCCTTGGCGGAGGAGAAGGCGTCGAGGCTGCCGTGGGAGGCGCGGAGTTCGGCGGCGAGGGCGGCCAGCGGAAATTCTCTGCGGCTGCTGGCGCGCGCGGCGACGACGGCGAGGGCCAGCGGCAGCCGCCCGCACCGCACGACGATCTCCTCGGCCGCCTCGGGTTCGGCGGCCACGCGGTCGGAGCCGATCCGCCGGGCCAGGGCGGCGCGGGCGTCCGCCGCGGACGGCAGGTTCAGCCGCAGCGGGCGTGCGCCGGCGGCGATCAGGCCGGGCAGTCCGTTACGGCTCGTGACCACCGTCAGGCAGCCGGGCGAGGCGGGCAGCAGGGGGCTGACCTGCTCGGTGTCGGCGGCGCCGTCGAGGAGGAGGAGAACGCGGCGGCCTGCCAGCAGGCCTTGGCAGAGGCGGGCGAGGGCGTCCAGGCCCTCCGGCATCCGTTGCACGGGCACGCCGAGGGCGGTGAGGAGCTGCCGTAGCGCCTCGGCGGGTGCCAGGGCGGCCCGGCGCGGGTCGAAGCCGCCCAGCTCCACGTGGAGTTGGCCGTCCGGGAAGCGGTCGGCGGCGCGGTGCGCCCAGTGGACCGCGAGGGCGGTCTTGCCGATGCCCGCCATCCCGCTGATCAGGACGGTAGCGGGCGCATGGCCGGTGGCCGCCGTGGCGTCGGCGAGGGCGCTCAGTGTCCCGAGCTCGGCGCCGCGGCCCGTGAAGACGGCGAGGTCGGGCGGCAACTGGGCGGGCCGGACGAAGGGTTCCGGAGACCTCGGTCGCGTCGGCCGCGTGTCCCGCGCGGTGCTGTGCCCGGCGGGCCGCACCTCCTGGCGCAGGACGCGGGCGTGGGCCGCGCCCAGCTCGGGACCGGGTGCGACGCCCAGCTGCGCGGCCAGGTCGCGCCGGACGTCCTCGTACGCGGTCAACGCCTCGGCCTGCAGTCCGCAGGACGCCAGCGACATGACCAGCCGGGCGTGCAACGGCTCGTCGAGCGGCTCGAGTTCGGCGGCTCTGCGCAGGGCGGGGAGCACCTGTTCCGACCTGCCGCACAGCAGGGCGGCGTCCGCGGCCATCCGCGCGGTGCGCACGATGTCCCGCTCCACGGCCGCGAAGTGCGGGTGCGCGCGTGTGGCCGCGGGTATCCCTGTCGCCACCGGACCACGCCACAGGGCGAGGGCGTCGGCGAAGTGCCGTACCGCCTCTTCCGGCCGTCCGGTGGCGGCGGCCCGCATGCCCTGTCGGGCGAGGTCACGGAAGCACAGCAGGTCGACCTCGTCGGTGTCCGCCTCCAGTAGATAGCCACCGGTGCGGCCCGGCAGGCGCCGTCCGGGCGCGCGCGGCGGCAGCCCCGGCTCCAGCAGCCTGCGCAACGCACCGACGTAGCGGCGCACCACGTTCCGGGCACTCGCAGGGGGTTGCCCGGACCAGAGCACGTCGACGATCTCGCTCATCCGCACGGGCCGGCCCGTGTGCACCAGCAGCAGCCCGAGCAGCGCCCGTTGCTGGGGAAAGCCGAGATCCAGCTCGGTCTCCCCCCGTACCACCCGCAGGGATCCGAGCACTTCGAACCGCGTCACTTCACCGAACCCCGTCCTGCACGGCCACAGACCGCCACCGCATCGCCCGTGCGCGCACCGCTCACACCGCGCCGGGCCATGCGTCCCGTCCGTCGAGTCTGGCCCGGACCCGGTCGGCGTCGGGATGGCCGAGGGCGGTGAGGAGGGTGAGGGCCTGTTCCCAGGCGGCCCGGGCGCTGTCGCGGTCGCCGGTGGCCAGGTGGGTCTCGCCGACGCGGGTGAGCGTGTCGGCCTCCGGGTACGGCACCCCGAGCGCGCGGTACAGGGTCAGCGCGTTGCGGTAGCCGAGCAGGGCGTGCGGGTGACGGCCGAGATGGTGGTAGGCGTAGGCGATGCTGTCCCAGGTCGCGGCCTGGCCGTAGCGGTCGCCCAGGTCCTGGAGCAGGGTCAGGGCTTCGAAGCAGTGCGCGAGGGCCTGCCGGTGCTCGCCGAGCAGGACGTGGTACCAGCCGACGGAGTTGAGGACACTGGCCTGCGCCGGCCGGTGGCCCGCGGTGCGGAACAGGTCGAGGGCGAGCCGGTTGTGCCGCAGGGCTCCGGCCAGGTCGCCCTGCTGCTCGCTCGTCCAGCCCAGGCTGCGGTGGGTTCCCGCCCGGCCGACGAGGTCACCGACACCGGTGAACAGCTTCAGGGCTCGGTCGAGGTGGGCACGGGACTGCTCGTGCAGCCCCAGTCTGCCCGCCGCCCGGCCTGTGCCCCGCAGGGCGCGGGCCTCCAGGGCGGGATCGGCGAGCCGTAGCGCGGCGTCGAGCGCGGTGCGCTGGGCGGCCAGTCCGTCGTGCCAGTGGCCGCGCCGTTCGAAGTACGGCTCCAGGGACCAGGCCAGCAGACACGTGAGCCGGTCGCGTCGGGAGGCCGCCGCCTCCCGGATGACGGCGGGCAGCGCCCCGTACTCGGCACTGAGCCAGGCGAGGGCCTGGCTGTCGTCGGCGAACGGTTCGGCGTGCGGGCCCTCCGACAGGGGCGGGAGATCCCCGCTGGGGTCGAGGAGCGCACCGGCGGCATGGGCGAAGTGCAGGTAGTGCGCGAACAGTCGGTCGACCGCCTCCTGCCGCTCGGCCTCGCCGTGGTGGGCCTGGAGGAGTTCGGCGGCGTGCGCGCGGAGCAGGTCGTGGAAGGCGTAGCGGCCGGGTGCGGGTTCGTTGACGAGGTGGACGCCGGAGAGTTCGGCGAGCAGGGGACGCACCTGACGGAGCGGCAGCCCGGCGAGCGCGGCCGCGGCGGACGGGGACACGTCCGGGCCGGGGTGCAGGGCGAGGAGCCGGAAGAGCCGGGCGGCCTCTGCCGACACGGCGCGTACGGACCAGGAGAAAACCGTGGCGACGTCCGCCGAGGTGTCGGGGCGGGTGAAGGCGTCGAGGCTGCCGTGGGCCGCGCGGAGTTCGGCGGCCACGGCAGCCAGCGGGAAGTGCGGGCGCAGGGCGGCACGGGCGGCCACGCAGGCGAGGGCGAGGGGCAGTCCGGCGCACCGGGTGATGATCGCGTCGACCGCCCCGGGTTCGGCGGCGATCCGCTGTGCGCCCAGCCGGCCGGCGAGGAACGCCCGCGCCTGGCAGGTGTCGAACGGCCGCAGCGTAAGGGAGCGGGCTCCGTGGGCGGCCACCAGGCCGGTGAGTTCGTCCCGGCTGGTGACGATGGTGAGGCAGCCGGGCGCGCCGGGCAGCAGAGGCCGCACCTGCTCCGCGTCACGCGCGTTGTCGAGCAGGACGAGCACCCGCCGTCCGGACAGCACGCTGCGGTAGAGCGCGGCCTGGGCGTCCAGGCCCTGCGGGATGCGCTCCGGCGGCACCCCCAGCGCGTCGAGGAAGCCGCGGAGGGCCTCCCCCGGATCGGTGATCGCCCCGGACGGAGCGAAGCCGCGCAGGTCGACGTAGAGCTGCCCGTCCGGATACCGGCCGGCGACTTGGTGGGCCCAGTGGACGGCGAGCGTGGTCTTGCCGACCCCCGCCATGCCGCCGAGCACGGAGATCAGCACCGTCTCCGAGTGCTCCGCGTCGCCGGCGAGCGAGCCGAGCACCTCGTCGAGCTCGCTGTGCCGCCCGGTGAACGTGGCCAGGTCGTGGGGCAGTTGAGCGGGCACGGCAAGGTGCGAGCCCGGCAGTTCCCGGGGCGGTGTGTCGGCACCCGGACCGGTCGCCTCGTGCAGCGCGTCCCGCAGTTCGGGGCCGGGATCGATGCCCAGGTCGTCGGCGAGGCGGCCGCACGCGGTTCGGTAGGTGTCCAGAGCCTCGGCGCGCCGGCCGGTGGCCGCGAGGGCCAGGACCAGCCGGGCCAGCAGGGGCTCGTCCAGGGGGTGCGCGGCGACGGCCTGCCGGAGTTCTGGCAGCACCCTTTCCGGTACGCCGGCGCGCAGTGCCGCGTCGGCCGCCTCGCGCACGGCGGCGAGGCGCTCGCGCTCCGGCCCGCCGACCGCGATACGGTCGCGCACCTCCGGGGAGATCCCGGCGGCAACCGGTCCGTTCCACAGCGACAGCGCTTCGGCGAGCAGGTCCACCGCCCGCGCGGGCGAGCCCTCGGCGGCGGCCCGCCGGGCTTCGTCCCGCACGTCGCGGAACCGTACGAGGTCCAGGATGTCGCCGTCGGTGACCAGACGGTAGCCGCCCGCGCCGCGCACCAGTCGGCGGCCCGACGCCCGCGCGGGCAGTCCCGGCTCCAACAGGCGGCGCAGGGAGCCGACATGGCGGCGGACGACGTTGACGGCGGTGCGCGGCGGGTGCGGTCCCCACAGCGCGTCGACGATCTCGGGTACGGGCACGGGCCGGCCTGCACGAAGCAACAGGAGGGCCAGCAGCGCCTGTTCCTGAGGCCCGCCGAGTTCCAGCTCGCGCTCCCCGCGCCAGACCCGCACCGGCCCCAGCACCGCGAACCGCACGGCCGACTCGTCCGGCATGACGCCCCCTCCGGTCTGCCTCCCCGGCCTCGACTGTACGTCAGCGGATCAGTTACCAAGAGTTACTGCACCGCGGAGATCCCTGGAAATTCCGACACCTCTGCGTGCAACCATTTGCTATAGGCGCGTGTCTCACCCCATAGCAGCATGACTCGACCAAGGGGGACATCATGCGAAGAATTGGGGCAGTTATAGCGGCGCTCCTTCTGGCGGGCGCCGGGTTGGGGACGGCGTCGAGCGCGGCGGCCACCACACAGGCAACGGCCTGTCCGACCGGCTGGGGCAGTGGCGCCAAGGGCGGTCCCACCACCGGTGCCGCGCCGCTCGACGACATCAGGACCGGTCGGCACGCCTGCTTCGACCGCATGGTCTTCGACGTGCCCGGCGGTGGCCGGTCCATCGGCTACTACGTCAGGTACGTCCACCGACTCCACCAGACCGCCAGCGGCCGGTACATCCCGGTCGGCGGCGGGGCCGTGCTCGACGTCCACATCGGCGCGCCGAGTTACGACCCGGAGACCGGCGCGGTGACGTACCCGGGGCGGGTGGGCCACACCCTTCCGGGCGTGAACGTCAGTGGGTACCGGACCTTCAGGGACACCCGGTTCGCCGGCAGCTTCGAGGGAGAGACGCAGATCGGTCTCGGGGTCCGGGCCCGCCTGCCGTTCCGGGTGATCCAGCTGTCCGACCGTCTGGTGATCGACGTGGCCCACAACTGGACGGGCAGCCGCTGATCACGTGCCGCCCGCAGGCTTGCCCTGTGTTCCCGAGTCTGGTTGGGTACCCGGCGCCCCGTGCGCACGGAGCACGGCAGACGGGAGAGGCGGGCTGCGTGCGGTCGACGGAACGGCAGGACGTCGGGGGGCCGTTGCCCGAGGAGCTCGGGCAGGCGATACGCGGGACCGCCGAGGACATCGCCACGCTGTTGCGAGGCGTGCCCGACCCGGCGGTTCCCGTACCGGGATCGGCGTGGACCGTCGGCGAGGCGGCCGCGCATCTGGCCCTGGCCAACGAGCTGATGGCCGACCTCGCGTCCGGGCGCGAACGCCCCTACGGCGACGGCACCCCGCAGAGCCTGGCCGCGGCGAACGAAGAGTCGCTCGCCGCCTTCGGGGAGCGCCGGGCGCAGCCGCTGGCGGCGATGATCGCGGAGCAGGCCGAGGTGTTTCTTGACGCCATGACGTGGACGGCCGCCGAAACGGCTGCACCGACGACGCCGATGGGCCCCATGAGCCGCGGCGTTCTCGCGTCCTACCTGCTCACACACATGCTGGGCCACGGTTACGATCTCGCGCGTGCCCTGGACCGCCCGCACATGGTCGACGGCGCGCGCGTGAGCCTCTGCATGCCGTTCATGCTCTCGGTCATGCCGCGCGTCACGAACACCGCTGCCGCCGCCGGGCTCACGGCCCGCTACACGGTCCGGCTCCGCGGGGGCGAGGCGTTCGGCGTGTCCCTGGCCGACGGCACCGTGCAGGTGACACCGGGGCCGCCGCCGGACCGCTCGGACTGCACCATCCTCATCGAGCCCACCGCCTTCCTGCTCGTCGCGCTGGGCCGGCTGAACCCCTGGCGTGCCATCGCCCGGGGGCAGATCCTCGCCTGGGGATCCAAGCCCTGGCTGGCCCCCCGCTTCCCGACCCTGTTCACCGCGCCCTGAGCCGTCTCACCCCTGGGACCGGGTGGCTCCGAAGTGGGTCTCGTGGGTCCAGACGTGGGTGCAGGACGGGCACTGCAGGTGGAGCAGACTGCCGGTGTTGGAGAGCAGGTAGCGCCAGTGGGAGCGGCACTCACCGCCCTGCGCGCAGGTGGCGCACTGCCGGCGGTCGTCGCAGTTGGGGCAGTCCACCCAGGCGCGGCGCCCGATGTCGGCCTGCGGATCAAGCGGCAGCATCGCCGCCCCCGCGCCTGGGGAGCACCCCGGCCGCGACCAGTTCGTCGTAGATCCGCTGCTGCTCCGCGTCGAGGCCGGAGTACAGCAGGTCGTACGCCTCCTCCTCACCGCGCAGCGCCGCGACGGGGTCCCAGTCGGGCCCCAGCGCTGCCAGGGCGTGCGTGCGCCGGAGCATCTCGTGCGCGGTCAGGTCGACGACGAAGTCGACCGGCTCGGACTCGCTCACCGCGGCAGGCTCGTCCGGCTCGCCAGGAAGGATGGGGTCAAAGGAGGACATACGATCGAACGTAGGTAAGCCTTTCCCGCCACGGCAAGAGCAGGTGGGGGAAGTCACAGCAGGTCACTTCAGGATGTTGACCGCCCGCGCGACCACCAGGACGACGGTCACCAGGGAGACCGAGGACTGCAGCATCATCAGCATCTTCGCCCACCGCGACAGGGGCATCACGTCGGTCGGGCTGAAGGCGGTGGAGTTGGTGAAGGACAGGTACAGGTAGTCCAGGAACGTCGGCTCCCAGTCCGGCGGGGCGACCTCCGGGCTCTGCATCTGGACGAAGAGGAAGTCGGCGTGCTGCCGCCTGCCGAGGGCCCGCGCCATCGGGCCGCCGCGGTCCCACTCCCAGTACCACAGGGCGAACACGATGACATTCGTCAGCCAGATGCCGCCGCCGGCCAGCAGCAGCGGTACCGCGTCCTTCCCCGCGCGGCCGCCCACCAGCTCCGCCACGAGCCGGACGGCCGCCAAGCCGTTGGCCAGGCTGATGACGGAGATCAGGCCCAGGCCCAGCCACCGCAGCCGGCGCGTCCGCGGCTCTACCCGCCGGGGGTTCGCGGCGATCAAGCCCGCCAGCAGCACCAGCTCCAGCACCGGCAGCGCCCAGTACGGCTGGAGCGCGAGCCGGTGCGGCAGCATCAGCTGCAGGGCGACCGCCACCAGGATCACGGCGGTCACCGCCCAGCGCGGTTCCCCGTGCGTCGCCCGCCGCCACGCGGGAACCAGATCACGCTCGCCGCTCTCCAGCAGTCGCTCGATCCTGGCCAAGCGGTTCTCGGCGTCGCCCATGTCATCGGTCATGGCGAAGATTGTCCCGGGCGGCGGGCCGCGCGGCGGAGGGGGTGCCGTACAGCGGGCGTACCGGCGCCGGCCTGCGGTTCAGCCGCTGATGAGGGCGGTGAACCGCTCGGTGTCGATGTTGCCGCCCGAGGCGATGACGCCGATCCGCCGCGGGAGGTTCTCGACACGTCCGGCCAGCAAGGCTGCCAGGCCCGTGGCGCCGCTGGGTTCCAGGACGATCTTCAGGCGCTCGAAGGCGAACCTCATGGCCCGGACGATCTCCTCGTCGCTGACCAGGGTGACGGCGTCGACCAGGCGCTGGTTGACGGCGAAGGTGATCTCACCGGGGGTGGAGAGCGCCTGGCCGTCGGCGATGGTGCGGGGCACGGGGATGGTGACGCGCTCGCCGCTCTCCAGGGAGCGCTTGGTGTCATCACCTGCCTCGGGCTCGACGCCGATCATCCGGATGCCCGGATACAGCGCCTTGGCGGTGGTGGCGCTGCCGGCGATGAGGCCGCCCCCACCGACGGGCACGACCAGCGCGTCGAGTTCTCCGGTGTCCTCGAGGAGTTCCAGGGCGGCGGTGCCCTGGCCGGCGATGACGTGGGGGTGGTCGTAGGGCGGGATCAGGGCCAGGCCGCGGTCCTCGGCCAGGGCCTCGCCGAGGGCGGTGCGGTCCTGGGTGTAGCGGTCGTACGTCACGATCTCCGCCCCGTATCCGGCGGTGGCCTCCCTCTTGGAGCGGGGGGCGTCCTCGGGCATCAGGATGACGGCACTGGTGCCCAGCTCGCGGGCGGCCAGGGCGGTGGCCTGGGCGTGGTTGCCGGAGGAGTACGCGGCGATGCCCTTGGCCAGTTGTTCGGGAGAGAGCTGGGCGGCCGCGTTGTAGGCGCCGCGGATCTTGAAGGCGCCGATCCGCTGGAAGTTCTCGCACTTGACGAACACCTCGGCACCGACGAGGGCGTCGAGCGTGCGCGAGGTGAGGACGGGGGTGCGGTGCGCGATGCCCTTGAGGCGCGCGGCGGCATCACGGACGTCGTCGAACGTTACGGGCGAAGCGGCGGTCATGGCGTGTCCTTGTGGGAGAAGGCGGGAGGTGGTCGGGAACCTCGGTGGGCGGGCTACCAGCCTCTGACGCGGTTCCAGACCCCCTGGATCGCGGGCGTGGGACCGTCGGGCCTGCTGCCGTCGACGACGTGGTAGCCGTGGTGCTGGGCCGCCGTGGCGCAGGCGTGGTTGGGCAGGATGCGCAGGCGGGTGCCGACCGGCAGGTCGGGCAGGAGAGCTCCGTCGCGTGCGGTGAGGGTGCCGTGCTCCTGGCTCGCGCCGGTCATGACGAGCCCCCGGATCAGCCGCCCGGTCAGGTCGGTGACCAGGCCGTAGCCCTGGTCCTGGGGCTGGGCGGAGGTGCCCCGGTCACGGGACATGGCCATCCAGCCGCCGTCGGTGATGATCCAACCGTACTCGGGGCGGTGGCCGATGACGGTGACGACCACCGACAGGGCGAGGTCGTCGAGGCCGCAGACGCCCAGGCCAGCCATGACCAGGTCGAAGAAGACGTAGTTGCCGGCGCGCAGTTCGGTGACGCCGGTGAGGTCGTCCGCCGCGTGGGCGGTGGGGGTGGAGCCGACACTGACGACGTTCACGGGCAGCCCGGCGGCCCGCAGCGCGTCGGCCGCGGCGACGGCGGCGTCGCGTTCGCTCTTCGCCGCCAGGCGCTGGTCCTCGGCGGTGTAGGCGAAGTAGGACTCCCCCGCGTGCGTCAGGACGCCGTCGAGGCAGCCCGCCTCGTGCAGGATGCGGCCGATGCCGACGAGCTCGGGCGCGTCGGGCCTGAGGCCGCCGCGGTGGCCGTCGCAGTCGATCTCGATCTGGGCGGGCAGCGCGGTGCCCGCATCGCGCGCGGCGTCGGCGACGGCCGTCGCCTGTTCGGTGCTGTCGAGCAGGACGCGCAGGGTGACGCCGCGGCGCAGCAGGGCGATCACGCGGGGCAGTTTGTGCGGGTCGATACCCACGGCGTAGGTGATGTCGGTGTAGCCAGCGTCGGCGAACGCCTCGGCTTCGGCGAGCGTGGAGACGGTGACCGGGCAGAGGGTGCCGTCGTGCAGGAGGGCGGCGACGTCGAGGCTCTTGGCCGTCTTGACGTGCGGGCGCAGGGTGACCCCGAGGCGGTCCGCGTGCCGGGCGAGCCGTGTGATGTTGCGTCGTGTCCTGTGCACGTCGACGACGGCGAACGGGGTGTCGGGATCGGCCAGGTTCCGGACGTGCGCTGATGGCGCGGTGGAGGTCACAGAGTCAGGTCCAATTTCTTCAGAAGGGCCAGGCCCAGGTAGAGGTCCTGCAGGCCGATGCCGGAGCTGTCGAAGACCGTGACGTCGGCGGCGTCGGCGCGCCCCGTGACCCGGCCGGTGAGTACCTCGCCGAGCGGGATGAGCAACGTCTCCTCGGGGGCGTGCTGGCTCTCGCCCATGCGGCGGGCCTGCTCGGGCAGATCGCAGAAGACGCGCGCCACGCAGAACAGTCCGGGGTCCAGTTCCCGCTTGCCGGGAGCGTCGGCGCCCATGCAGGAGATGTGGGTGCCGGGCCGGACCCACTCGGCCTGGAACAGGGGCGGGGCGTCGGCGTGGGCGTTGGTGGCGGTGACGATCACGTCGGCCCGGGCACAGGCCTCCTCGGCGCCGGTGACCGTCGCGGTACGGCCCTCCGCCGCGAGGTCGGCTGCCATGCGTGCGGCACGGTCCTTGTCGCGGCCCACGACCAGGACCTCGTCCAGGGGCCGGACCCGGCTGACGGCCCGTACTTCGTAGGCGGCCTGGTGCCCGGTGCCGAACACGGCCAGTGTGGTGGCCTCGGGGCGGGACAGCAGATCGACGGCGAGGGCGTCGGCGGCCGCGGTCCGGTAGGCGTTGGCCTTGCCGACCTCCAGGACGGCGGCGATCCTGCCGATCGTCTGGTCGAGGAGCAGCAGGGTGGAGTGGTGGCGCGGCAGCCCCTGCTCCGAGTTGCCCGGCCAGTAGCTGCCGATCTTCACCCCGGCGTGCGTGGCGGAGGCCGACGGCTTGAGCGTGAACCGGTTTTTCGGGTCGGATCCGTGCACGGTCAGACCGGGGAAGACCACGCCGTCCACGGTCGCGGCGAACGCCTCGCGGGCCGCCTGCAGAGCGAGGTCCTCGTCGACGACCGCGGCGGTCTCCTCCTCGGTGATGTGCAGCAGACGGCGACTCATGAGCGGCCCTTCACTTGGTGTAGTTGTAGACGGTCGCGCGGGACACTCCGAGCAGGTCCGCAATGGTCTGGGCGGCATCACGCGAGTCGAAGTAGCCGTCCCCGTGCAGCTGCCGTACGAGCGCCTTCTTCCCCTCCCGGCCCAGCGACCTCGGGGTGCCCCCGCGTTCCGCGGCGAGTACCTCCACCGCCTGGCGCAGCTCGCGGGCGTTGCGGTCGCGCAGGGTCTCCAGCGGCTGATCGCGGTGCTCGGTGTCGGTGGCGACGAGGTTGGACAGGGCGAGCGTGACCGGGGACAGCACGGAGACGTCGAGGTTCAGGCACAGGGCCGCGATGTACTCGCCGGCGCTGTTCTTGATGCCGATCGACGTGCTCTTGGCCGGGCGGCCGTCGGGGAACCGATTGGGGTAGTTCTGGATGACGCTGGGGTACTGCGGATCGGCGATGCGCACCAGCCCCAACTCGGTTGCGGAATCACCGACTTCACGGCCCGAGAGGTTGTTCTCGATCGCCCGGATCGCATGCTCGGGATCGCGCAGGTCGTGCAGCACCACCTCGCACAGCCCCGGGAACATCCGGCCCAGGGCGACGGCGATCTTCTCCGTTTCACGGATGAGGTGCTCGTCCGCCTCGGCCGCAGCGGTACCCATGACGTGACCCTCCCGTGCAACGAACTTCGACTCATTTTCCAACTCTGGACAGCAAGGCTAAACGGTGCTGCCGTCGCCGTCCAGCGGCCAGGGGTCGAAGCAGTACATGCGGAACAACCGGATCGGACCGGACGAGCGGGCTGCCCCGTCGCACTACCTCCGCTGGGCGGCCAGGCGAATGGGGGCGTTCGCGGCGCCGTATCCGCGGTAGCCGCCGGACCGTTGCACGAACTCGAAGAAGACGTGGCCGACCGTCTCGGTGTAGCAGTGCCGGAACTCGCCGCCGTGCTCGTCGCGGTCGTAGAGGATGCCGAGTTCGCGGTACGTCTCCCACTCGCCCTCGGGAAACTCGTACCGCGCCCGGAGGTCGTCGTAGTAGTTGGCGGGCACCTGCAGCAGGCCGGCGCCCGCGGCGCGGAAGCGGCGCACCGCCGCGACGATGTCGTCGACGGCGAAGGCCACGTGCCGCGCCCGGGTGCCGGCCTCGTCCGTCGGGCTCGGGGCGAGGTTGAGGACCAGCCGTGGTCCGGCGTGCGGGGCGGACAGGGCGCGGCTGCGGAAGAGGCCGTAGGGGTCGGCGAGTTCGACGGTGTCGTGCGGGCGCAGGCCCAGCACGGCGCGGTGGAAGAGCACCGCCTCGTCGAAGTGGTGCCAGGGCTGGGTGAGCGCGAGATGGTCGATGCCGGTGACGCCGGCGGACCGGCTCGCCGCCCGGTACTCGAAGTCGTCGGCCCAGCTGGGGAGTTCGGGTCGACGGGTGGCGCAGAAGAGCACTTCGGTGCCGTCGGGTGCCGCGACCGACTCCAGGGGGACGCCCTGCCCGGCCCGTCGCCTAGGGAGGGCGGGTGCCAGCAGGGCCTCGGCGCGGCGGGCGGAGGCCTGTGGATCCGGTGACTCCAGACCGATGGCGGCCAGCCTCGTGCCGGCGCGGCGGGTGGCGGCTCCGGCATTGACCAGGACTCGGGCCTCGCCCTGCTCCCACAGGTCGACAGGCTCGCCGCGGTGCCGGGCGGTGCGGGTGAAGCCGAGCGCGGCGAGCAGGTCGCCGACGGGCTGGGGGTCGGCGGCGGCGAGTTCGGCGAAGGCCACGCCGGAGGGTGCGGCCGGGGCCGGCAGGGCGGACACGCCGGCGCTCTCCTCCAGGGCGAGCAGGGACCGCAGACCGTCCACGGCGGTGCGGCCCGCGTCCGCCTGGCGGAACACGTCGTTGAAGACCTCCAGCGACAGCGGACCCTGGTAGCCGGTGGCGAGCACGTGCCGCACCAGGCCGGGGACGTCGAAGCCGCCCTGGCCGGGGAAGCAGCGGAAGTGGCGGCTCCACTGCAGGACGTCCATGGCGAGCAGCGGGGCGTCGGCCAGCTGGAGGAAGAAGATCTTCTCGCCGGGGATGTCCTCGATGCCCTTGGGGTCCGAGTCCCGGGAGAGGATGTGGAAGCTGTCCAGGCAGGTGCCCAGCGCCGGGTGGCCGGCGGCCTCGACGATGCGCCAGGCGTGGTCGTACGTGTTCACGTGCCGCCCCCAGGCGAGCGCCTCGTAGGCAACCCGGATTCCGAACTCATGTGCCAGTGCGGCCAGTTGGCTCAGCTGCCGGGCGGCGAGCGCGTCGTCGTCCACCGTCTGCGGGGAGACGTTGGAGCAGACGAGGACGGTGTTCACGCCGAGCCGGGTCATCAGCTCGAACTTGTGCCGGGCGCGGCGGAGGCTGCGGGCGAACGCGTCGTCGGGCACGGCCTCGATGTCCCGCATCGGCTGGTAGAGGTCGATGGTCAGGCCCAGATCCGCCGTGCGGGCGGCGATCTCCTCGGGCGACAGCGGGCTCGCGAGCAGGTCGTTCTCGAAGATCTCGACGCCGTCGAAACCGGCGCGTGCGGCAGCGGTGAGCTTCTCGGTCAGGGCGCCGCTGAGGCAGACGGTGGCGATCGACTTACGCATGGTCGCTCCCTACGCTGATCCAGGTCTTCAAAGCGACCACTAGACGGTCTTTTCATTCCACTGTGCGGTCAGACTATTCATGCGGAGGCTACCGGACAAGGGCACATCGAGTACGAGCAGCAGCGGCGCGGCAGCGGCCTTGGACAGCTCGGTCCATAGTCCGGATCACGCGGACCGTTCAACGGCACAAGAGGGGCGATCCCTCGAACTCTCAAGGGTTGCGACAAGATGTCCCGGTGTTGCGGTTTCCCCGGTCCGTGCAGCGGACTACGGTCGGGGATGTCATCGACGGATGGACGCGACGCGGAGACGGGTCGGCCACAGCGGGGAGGCATGAGGTGCGCGAGGAAGAGACGCCGACGGGAGGCGACCGGGAGCAGCAGCCCACCGGGGTGCGCAGTGTCCGGCGGGCCTTCGACATCCTCAACCTGCTCGGCGAGCAACGGCCCGTGATCACGCTACGGGAGATCACCGAGGCCACCGGGCTGGCGAAGACCACCGCGCTGCGGCTGGTGCAGACCCTGGAGGAGAGCGGTCTGCTGTGGTCGCACCCGTCCGGGTACACCGCGGGGCCGGCACTGTGGCGCTGGGCCTATCTCGCCCGCAGCCAGTGGGAAGTGCCCCAGGAGACCCGCAAGGTCATGCGCGACCTCGCCGACCGGCTCGGCGAGACCGTCAACCTCTTCGTCGCCCGGGACGTCCACCGTATCTGCGTCGCCCACGAGGAGAGCCCGCACCCGCTGCGTCATGTCGTCGACGTCGGCGACGAGCAGCCCCTGTGGGCCGGCGCCTCCTCCAAGATCCTCCTGCGCGACGCCCCCGAGGCTCTCCTGCACCGTGTGGCCGCCGCCTCGCCCCAAGGTGAGGCGTACGCCGACCAACTGCGGACCTGGGCGGCCGAGGCGGCCGAGCGGGGCTACGCGGTCAGCAGCAGCGAGTGGGACGAGGGACTGACCGCCGTTGCGGTGCCCGTCACCGGCCGCACCGGCCGGGTGGTCGGGTCCCTCTCACTGAGCGGTCCCAGCCATCGCTTCCCCTACGAGGCCGTCGAGCGCTTCGCCGCAGAACTCGCCCAGGGCGCCCGGCTCATCTCCGACCAGGGCTTCACCCACCCGCTGGGGAGTGAGGGCTGAACCGACGGGAGGGTCACTCGACTCCTCCCGCACGCCAGACCGCGTCTATGCGCTGGTCCGCCTCTCCAGCGGCGTTGAGTACGTCGGTCGGCTCGTTCAGGGCCTGGCGAGCAGGTGGCCGCTCTCATTGCGCATCGCGGCACGCCCTCGGCTCGGACACCCCGTCAAGGGGACGTCCCCATCACCGGATACGGGACGAACGTACTGGTTGTTCTGGTCGATGCTCAGCGGGCGGCCGAGGGGCGGTGCGGCGCGCTGGGGGCAGTCGAGGCGTCGTCGCTCCCCGTCATGCGCCTCGGCAGGGCCACCGGTCGCGCGGACCGGGTCGTGGGTCCGCACTTCTGCAACCCTGTACCCGTACTGCCGCTGGTCGAGGTCGTGGCCTCCCTGCACACGGCAGCCGAAGCGGCCGCCGCCGTCAGGGAGTTCGCCACGCAGACGCTCGGCAAGAAGGTCGTCCGCTCCCGGGACCGGGCGGGTTTCGTCGTCAACGGCCGAACTGAACGCCGCGGCCCGCGGCTGCCAGGCGTACCCGTACCGTCGTACGTACGCAGTCCAGGACACCCCGCCCCGCGGCGGAAGCAGGAGGAGCAACCGCTTGACCAGCCGTGTCACTCTCATCTCACCCGCGACCACGCCCTCGCTGCGGCGGGCCCGCTTCGACGACGGCGACTCGATCGAGGACAGCGCGGCAGCGCGGGCCAGGTCGGCGGCCGGATCCCTGCCAGTGGCAGGCCGTGTCCTCGCCTCTCCCAGCGTGCGCTGCCGGGAGACGGCTTCCGCGCTCGGCCTCGACGCCTCGGCGGACCCGGAACTGTCGGGCCTGGACGTGGGCCGGTGGCGGGGGCGGACGCTGGACGACGTCGGTGCCGCCGAGCCGGAAGCGGTGGCCCGCTGGCTGGCCGATCCCGGGGCTGCACCGCATGGCGGGGAGTCGGTACGGGAGCTGTGTGCGCGGGTCGCGCGCTGGCTGGACACGAGGGGGCTTGCGGACGGCAGGACGGTCGCCGTGGCGGAGCCCGAGGTCGTACGGGCTGTGGTGGTACACGCGTTGGGCGCGCCCGAGGCGGCGTTCTGGCGCCTCGACGTCCCGCCGCTCACGGCGACGGAGGTCACCGGCCGGTCCGGTCGCTGGAACGTGCGGCTCAGCCACGGCCTCGCTCAGCCGGGCGAGTGACGGCGGTCAGGGAGTCGCGTCCCGATGGCGGCGCAGCAGTGCCGCCATCGCGCACCGCAGGCAGTCGGTGTCCGTGTCACCGGTCGTGCCGTGGTCACCGTGGTCACCGTGGCCGTCGGCCGCCGCCCGTCGGCCCGTGCCCTCATCGGGCGTGCGGCAGGCGGCCGTTGGGCCACCGACCAGGGCTTCCAGCGCGTCGAGAAGTCGCTCGGTCCGCTTGACCTGCTGGGCGAGCACCCGTACCCGCGCACTCTGGCCGCCGATCTGGCGTCGGCTGGCCATGAGTTGGGCGTACTCCTCCACCGTCAGGGCGACCGCCTCGCGTCCGCCGAGAGTGATGTGGCACGCGGTTCGGGACGTTGCCTGGCCACTCGGCTCCTGCGCTCGTCGCCTCCGCCGGTGTCCCGGAAACGCGAGAGGGCCCCTGGAATCCGCCGGTTCCGAAGGGCCCTCTCATGTCCTGAAGGGATCAGTGCGTGGCGGGAACTCCTCGCCCGGACGCGGCGGTCGCGGGCTTCGGGTTCAGCTGCCGCTCGGCCAACTCGCCGAAGAGCAGGCCGAATCCGCCCCACAGTACGGCCTGGATGGCCAGTGCGGAGAGACGGAACCGCCACAGCAGGGTGGCCGGGAAGTCCTTCGGCACCTCGTTGACGGCCGGCAGGAAGGCGTAGGCCAGGCCGATCGCGACGGCGAAGGCGGCGACCGCGACGACGGTCGCGTACCAGGTGCCCAGAGAAGGCGCGAGGCGCTTGCCCAGGATGGTGGCGGCGACCGCCAGGAGCACGCTGAGCAGCATCATCAGGAAGTACAGGGTCGTCCGCTTACCGATGGTGTCGGGATCGCCGACCGACGGCGGGTTGGCCGGGTACTTCAGGAACGGGACGACGTACACGGCGAGCAGTGCGCAGCCGGACAGCAGCAGCGCGGTCGCCCGGGGGCCGAAGCGGCCGACACGGCCGAGCGCGACGCAGAAGGCGAGCGCGGCGATGCCGCCGAAGGCGACCCCGTAGACGAGCACACCGGTGGCCAGGCCCGCAGTGGACTGCAGGGAGCGGGAGACGACCTCCATCCCGTGCTCGTGGGAGTGGGCGTCCTCGAAGCTGATCGCGCTGTCGACGTCGGGCTCACCGAGGAAGTAGGCGGCGACGAGGGCGAGCACGCCGGCGGCCAGGCCGGCGAGCATGCCCCGCACGAGAAGGTTTCTCACGGTTGCGGAGTTCATGGTCGAGCGGCGTCCCTCCCGTCAGTGGCAGGGGAAGCCGAGCAGGTGGCGTGCGTCGTGCACCCACTCGTGGACGTCCGTGCCGTTGAACACGGAGGTGGCGCCCTGCTCGGCGCCGACGAAGTACAGCAGGACGAGCATGAGGATGCCGAAGAAGACCGCCCACGGAGCGATCGCCTTCAGCGGCAGCGTGGCGGGAACGGCGGGGGTGGTGGCTGTCGGCTGGGCGACGGTCTGCGCCATGGCAGGACCTCCTCTGGGAGTTCGCGTCCCATCTCGGTGGTGCACATGACGACGGCCACGGGTCTGACTCACGGGACACCCAGGGGTGTTCCGCATACAGTGGCGCGACCGTGCCGGATTCCCACCGGCTTCCGTTTCGCCGTCGTCGATATCGGACAGACCGTACCGCGTGGCGCGTGCATGGCCAAGACCGCGTGGCCAGTCGTGATCTTCCTCTCGCGTCGGCCGCTGCGCCGACGGCGGGTTGGGTCTGCCGGGCCGTGCGGCCCGGCAGACCTGCTCCGTCCTCGTACCGCTAGCCGCGGCGGCCCGACGGATCGGGTGCGACCGTGTCCCGGTTCTGGCCGGGAACCGAACCGGCGTCAGGAGATCCGGCACCGGCTGCCACTTCCCGTGCCTGGTCCCCGTGTCCCGGCCACCACGCCGCGTGGCCGATCAGCGCGGTCAGGCTCGGCGTGAAGAACATCGCCATCACGAAGGCGGCGACCGCGATACCGAAGGAGACCGCGAAACCCATCTCCGTGAGCAGCGCGTTGCCCGCCAGCATCATCGTGGCGAAGGTCGCCGCCAGGATGAAACCGGCCGCCGCCACGGTCGGCCCGGCGTGCCGGAGCGCCATGCCGGCCGCCTCACGCGGCTCGCGGCCCTCGCGGGCCTCCTCGCGGAGCCGGGCGATCATGAGGATGTTGTAGTCGGTGCCGATGGCGACCACGAACAGATACATGATCACCGGGAGCATGAACATCAGACCCGAATGGCCCTGTCCCTCCTGGAAGATCCAGACCGTGGCGCCGAGGGTGGCACCGAAGCCGAGACCCACCGAGGCCATCAGATACCAGGGGGCGACCACACTGCGCAGCAGCAGCCCCAGGATGACCATGATGAGGAGGGCGGCGACGGGGAAGACCGTCCGGTAGTCGTGGTTGACCGCCGTGGCGATGTCCTTGTAGATCGAGGACATGCCGCCGACGAGGGCTTCGGTGCCCTCGGGGGCGTCGGAGTGCGCGACGTCGCGCACCTCGCCCACGGCGTCGATCGCCTTGTCCGTCGACGCCTCGTACTTGAGCGTGACGGTGAAGTCGGCGGTGGTGCCTTCCTTGTTCAACTGGGTCAGGCGAGCGCTCGCGACGCCGTCCACGGCACCGAGTTTCTGGGCGTACGCGTCCAGGCCGGACTTGTCCAGCTGCTTGCCGTCGGTGCTGGACAGGAAGACGTCGGTGGGGGCGGCGGCGCCCGCCGAGTACGCCTTCTGCATCTCGTCCTGGACGACCATGGACTCCTTGGTCTTGGGCATGGAGCCCGCCGCCAGGTCGAACGTGGCGTTGAAGCCGAGGGTGCCGAGCGACAGTGCGACCAGGACGAGGCCGGACACCGCGGCGGTCAGCCCCGGGCGGCGCTGCACGCCCCGGCCGAGGGCGGCGAACCGGGCGTTCTCCGGCTCCCGCTGCCAGGACTTGGAGGGCCAGAAGACCTTCGGTCCGATGAGCGAGACCACGGCCGGGATCAGGGTCAGGCCCGCCACCAGCGTGGCGGCGACCGCGATGGCGAGTGCCGGGCCCATCTGCTTGAGGAAGCCGAGCGTGGACAGCACCAGCGCGAGGAAGGCGATGATGACCGCTCCGGCGGCCGAGGCGATGGCCTCGCCGACCCGGTCGACCGCGTTGATCATGGCCTGCTTCGGCTCGTCACCGGCGCGTAGACGCTCTCGGTAGCGGAACATCAGGAAGAGGAAGTAGTCCGTGCCCACTCCGAAGAGCACGACGATCAGGATCGACGAGATCGAGCTGTTGGCCTGTAGGTCGAACAGCTTGGTGGCGTAGGCGATCAGTCCGTTGGCGACGGCCGACACCAGGCCGATCAGGACCAGGGGGAGGATCGCCAGAATCGGCGCCCGGAAGATGATCAGCAGGGTGACCAGGATGATCGCGAAGGTGCCGATGCCGATCAGTGCCTGGCCGCGCTTGGACGAGTCCTGCTGGTCGAGGGCCTGCGCGGCGGAGCCGCCGAGCTTGACGTCGAGGTTCGTGCCCGTTGCCAGTTCCTTGACGTCGTCGCGCAACACCTTGGCCGCGTCGATCTGTTTGGGCTGGCCGGCGTTCTTGCTGTCCATCTGCACCAGGGTCAGGTCATACCTGCCGTCCTTGGACGGCTGGCCGGGGACGACCTTCTGCACCTGGTCGATGTGCTTCTTGCCCAGTTGTGAGGTGATCCGGGCGATGTCCTGTTTGTCGGCGGCGGTGAGCCTGCCGCCGTCGGTGCGTTGATAAAGCGCGATCGCGGACGGGGTGAAGGCGCTGGGGAACGCCTTCCCCTGTAAACCCGCCGCTTTGATCGACTCGTAACTCTTTGGCAGGAAACTGCTCTCGTCGCTGTTCGAGGGCAGGCTCGGCGCGGTGGCGACGATCGCCACCGCCGCGATGAGCCATGCCACGATCGTCCAGACGGGATGACGGACGACGGCATTCCCAATGCGTCGGAACATGCGGAAGGTCCTCCTGGGCAGGAAGATCACCGCAGCCCGGGGAGCGGACCCTGGCATCGGCGACCCTGACCGGCGGCACTCTCGGGCCGGTCGAATGGTTGTCTTGAGATGCGATCGTAGTGACCGCACGCCGAGATCATTCCATCGTGTGACGCCCGGCCGCGAAAAACCCATCTCTTTTCGGTCATGGCTGTTCAATCGCGGCCGAGGCGTGAACCCCCGCCTGGATGGCGGGTGTTGGAGCAACCTGTCGCTCGCGCACGCATCTCGCGCATCCACGGCATGGACGACGCGGATCCGGGATTCGGATCCCGCGCAGGATGGCAGCCGACGTGGGGACGCCCCATAGTCGTGCCTACCGCACGCCGCTGTCCGGATCCGCTTCCGGCGTACGGACTCCCCCAGCGCTCACATGCCGTGCGCCGTCGGCGCCCGTGAGGCATGCGCGCTCCCAGACACCGTCCCCTGAACCTGGACCCTGGAGTCGCCGTGCCCGGTCCCGTCCCCCTGCCCTTCGCCGCGGTCGAAGAAGCCGCCCCGCCGCCGGTCGCCGTGTCCGGCCCCCGGCCGGCGGCACGAGCGGCTGGGCAGCGGCGGGCCACGACCTGCAGCAGCCCGCCGCCTGCGACACCCGGGCCGGCTGGAGCATGGAGCGGCAGGTCCGGTTCACGGCGGGCGCGCTGGTCCAGGGGGATGTTGAGAGCGCCGGGCAGGTGGCCGGAGGCGTACTCACCGGGGGTGCGCACGTCGATGACGGTCAGCTCGTGCAGCCGGGTGCGGGCCTGGTCGGTGCGGAGGGCGACGGAGGCGGGGCGGGGGCGGTCATGGCAGATGTGATCCTTAGTGTTCGACGACGTCCCGTACCGGGACGTACAGTACCCCTAGGGGTATTTTTGGAGGAGTGATCGTGGAACTGGAACTCGCGGGTGCGGAGCTGAAGTCCGTCCTGAACCGGCTGCGCCGCGCGCAGGGCCAGATCTCCGGCGTGATCCGGATGATCGAGGAGGGGCGCGACTGCGAGGACGTGATCACGCAGCTCGCCGCCGCGTCGCGGGCGCTCGACCGCGCGGGTTTCGCGATCATCGCCACCGGCCTGCAGCAGTGCATCACCGACATGGAGTCCGGCCGAAAGAACGGCGAGGACCCGGAGCAGATGCGGGCCCGTCTGGAGAAGCTCTTCCTGTCGCTGGCGTGAGGGGACCGGCGCGGAGCTGTGGGCGCCTGTGCATCACACCACCGCGTCGATCATCATGAACGCGGCCACGGCTGGCAGCACCAGGGCGAAGGTCCGCTGCAGCGCGGGCCCCGGACACCTTCGCCCCGATCCGCTTTCCGTCCCACGCGCCCAGGACCGCGGCGTCGGCGAAAGGCCCGATGACGGCCCGGTCCAGACCGTCGGCCGTACCGGCGCGCATCGCGAGCGCGGCCAGGGAGTTGGCGGTGATCACCAGTGATCACCAGCAGGCTGGTGCCCACCGCGTCGCGCATCGGCATGCCGAGCACACTCACCAGCGCGGGCACGGCGAGGAATCCGCCGCCGACGCCGAGGACGCCGGTGACCGCACCGAGCCCGGCACCGGCGGCCGCCGCCCGCTCCGGTCGCACCGGCACCGCCGTGTCCGACGCGGCACGGGGTCGTAGCATCCGCAGCGCCGCCGTCCCCGCCACCACGGCGAAGGCGGCCGTCAGAGCGCCGGCGGGCAGCCGTCCGGCGAGCGCACCGCCCGGCATCGCGGGGACTGTCCCGGCCGCCGCGAACAACAGCACGGTCCGCCAGCGCACATGACCGTCCCGGGCGTGCGCGGACAGCGCCGTGGCCGAGGTGACCGTGACGATGACAAGGCCGGCGGTGGTGGCCGCGACCGGGGTGAATCCGAGCAGGTAGATCAGGGCCGGGACGGCCAGGACGCTGCCACCGCCCCCGAGCGCGCCGAGCGCCACGCCGATGACGGCCCCGGCGACGAGGGCGAGTACGACGCGTTCACGCGAAGGTCCCGTTCCCGCTCCGCGAGTCCACCAGGGCAGTCCCGCCGCGGCCCGGTCCCGCATGCCGCCTATCACGTCCACGGTTTCGGCACCGCGGGCGTTCTGGGCGAACCACCTCTACCGCGCCCCGCACTCCTTCCACCTCTAGGGTGCCGGCCTGACCGCCGGCATCGCGGCGATGACGCGCTACGCCGGTGACAAACTCCAGCACGTTCACATCGCCGACTCCTTCAAGCACAAGGGGTCCAGCGGGCTGCGGTACATCCTCAACCCGCCGGGCACCACACTCCGCCTAGCGGCAGGGCGCGCAACAAGCCGACGCGCCGAGGCTCACGACGGGCTCCTCGGCGCGTCGGCGACCGGCACGTGGCCTGCAGTCACCGGGAGCAAGGCGTTCGCCGGTCGTATTCGGCCAGCGCCGCCAAGGCGACCAGGGTCGGATGGTAGCGATTGGCGAAAGCACTGCTCGCGTCGTCCGCATGCCGGGGATGCGGCGGCATACCGCTGCCGTGTTCCCCGACGGCGGCGAGGGCGTCCGCTGAGTCGTGAACGTAACGGCTGATCGGGGACCCGGTGATGAGCAGGCTCAGCACGCACTCTGCTACAAGGTCGAGATCATGTCGGCGCAGGAAGACGGCCCCGCCCTCTTCCAGAAAGGCGCGAGCCCATCCGGCCGTGCCAGGAGTCCAACGCGCGGCCCGCCGTCCCAGCATGGTCGCGTAGAAGGCGAGATGAGTCAGGTCGTACATGTCCTGAACGGACTCACCCGCGGGCGCGGCCGCGCCCGCCAGCTCGGCCAGCCGCGTGCGCGTCGCCTCCCTGCAGTCCCGCATGCCTGCCACGTCGCAGGTGAAGGCCAGGTCCACCTCCACACGTCCCATACGGCCCGCTTTTTCGGAGAGCAGGGCCTTCACCAGCGCGTGGTTGTCGAACCTGCGCCGTGTGATCGTTTCGAGTGCCGGGAACGGCAGAAGCAGAGCACGCGCGTGGGCCGATCGCGTGGCGGCGAGCGAGCGGAGAATGCGTTTCTCCTTGCGGTGCAGATCAGTCCACAGGACGTCGGCGACGCCGCGGGCCCAGCGCGTGTACGCGTCGCCTGATGATCCCGAGGAAAGAGGGCGAGTCAGACCGAGGAGGACGACCGCGAATTCTGCAACTCTGATGAGCCCGTCGAGTTTGTGCGTGTCGGCGCAGAAGTCCGGCACATGCTGATCCAGCCACTGACAGAGACGACGTGCCGCACGCATGCTGCCGTCCATCACGGCCATCTGCCCTCACAAAGCACGCACCGGTACCACCACGGACGCGGTGTCAGTTCCCGCGGGGGTCGTGCCGGCGTGCTGCGCCGCGCAGCCATCGCGGGAACGGGAACATCTTGTTGAGCAGATCTCTGCGGTGGTGGCAGCCGCAGCCCGGGCCGGGTTCGATTCCCAGAGCCCTTGCGGCCATGGCGAACACGTCTCCCAGCCCGGTCATCGCGCGGGGTCGTCCTGTGCGCGGTCAGCCCACTTGGTGCAACGCGACATCGCACGAGCTCGACTTCGGCGGTGCGACGTGCAGGTTGTTCTTCGAGATGGTCAGGATCACCGGACCACCGCTCTCCGCGTCCTCGCTGGTGAGGAAGCAGTAGAAGTCGTCCTTGCAGGTCCAGTTCTGGCCATCGGCCCGGAAGACCACGTTCCAGTAGTCCTTTCCGGTGCGCAGGAAACCAGTCCAGAAACCGGCCTGCATTCCGGTCGCCTCTCCGCCGCTCTCCAGGGACTCCCAGGTGTCGTTGTCGTAATGGTCCCTGTCGTAACGGTGGTTCGCCGTCAGGTTCGAGATGGTCCCGCCCCACTGGTTCCGCACAACCACGGGAAGCCAGTTACTCGGATCGGACATGGTCACTCCATTCTGTTCTGGGCGGCGTTTCCCCTCGGAATATTCGGACAGAATATGCCTTCCCGACGAACCCCGAAGAACCCCGAAGAGAACGTCGTTTCACCCTTTCGACTCATACCTGCTGGAGCAGGCCCTCGCAGCAGTACGGGCGGCGACAGTCAGATGATCATCCGAGGGGCGCCGAGTCGCTCCGTACCACCGCCGGCCTGATCCGAGAGCGGGCCGCACCCAGCCCGCTGAGCGCGGGCGGCATGCTCGCCTGCCACGTCGCCGCCAAGACCCCCGCGGCACCCGCTGACGCGGAGAACCGCCGACGGCTCAGGAGCCCTCGGCCCGTGCCTCAAGTGCCGCGGTGCGCTGGTCGAGCCGCTTCAGAGCGACCTCGCCCCACCGGAGGTTGTCCTGCTCCAGTGACAGGCCGCGCAGCAGGGTGAGGTAGGGGCCGATGCGTTCGGCGGTGTTGAAGTACTCGTCCTCGGTGCGGCCGGCGAGCAGGCGCTCCCGCAGACGCTCGAAGCGGACGACCTTGGCGGCAGCCAGTTCCATGCGCTGGGCGATCGCCGCACGGACGGCCTGAAGATCACCGACGTCGACGCACTGGACCTTGACCAGCAGTTCGTCCCTGATCGCGGTCGGCTTGGCGGGAGGTTCGGCCGTGTAGGCGTGCACGGCCGCGTACCCGGCCTCGGTGAGCGAGAAGAGCCGCTTGTTGGGCCTGCGCTCCTGCTGGACGAAGCGAGCGGCGACGAGGCCCTCGCCCTCCATGCGCTCCAACTCGCGGTAGATCTGCTGCGGCGTGGCCATCCAGAAGTTGGCGACCGAGGACTGGAACCCCTTCGCGAGGTCGTACCCGGACGCCTCACCCTCCAAGAGCGCGGCCATCACCGCGTTACGCAGAGCCATGCAGGTCAATTTAGCATCGGATGGGAATATTCAACTGGTTGCATATTCCCATCCCCTGCCAGGCCGTGACCAGGCGGGAACCCCAGCCCTCTCCGGCTCACCGGCCTGGTGTCCCATGCGAAGTGTTTGGAGCACAGCACCCGCAAGGGACGTGCGGCAGAGGTCATGACTCGGCCCCGGTCCGCAACAAGAGATCAGTGAAGTTCCTCGGTGGGCACGGCCACCGCGAGCAGGTCGGGTCGCTTGGCCTGCCGTCCGTCACCGGAAGACCGGCCGCACACCCGGCGCAGGATCCACGGCCCCAGGAAGGAGCCGACCCAGCGCACTTCGGTACCCACGGCGCGCCATCCCGCGCGCGCTGCCGGGTCGAGGGGTAGTGGTCGCGGCCGGCTGTCGTCACTGCAGATCACACCGTCTGCGCCCCCATGTCACAGCCTGCCGGGCTGTCTCGTCTCAGCTCTCGGAGACAGGCTCCGGCTCATGGAGGGTGATGGTCATGCGGGTGTTCGTTGCGGGCGGGTCCGGGGTTCTGGGACAGCGGCTGGTGCCGCAGCTGGCGGCGCGGGGGCATCAGGTGACGGCCACGACGACGAACAGGGCCAAGCTGGCCCTGATCGAGCAACTCGGTGCGGACGGCGTCGTGATGGACGGGCTGGATGCTGCGTCGGTCGGCGAGGCGGTGGCCAAGGCGCAGCCGGACGTGATCGTGCACCAGATGACCGGGATCAGCCTCGCTCACGCCGGCAAGCCCGACCTCAAGCACTTCGACCGGTGGGCCGTCCCCACCATCCGGCTGCGCACCGAGGGGACGGATCATCTGCTGGCCGCGGCGGAGGCGACCGGGGTGTCGCACTTCGTCGCACAGGGCTATGCCAACTGGAACGGCATCCGCGAGGGCGGCTGGGTGAAGACCGAGGAGGACCCGCTGGACCTGCACGAGGGAACGCCCGCGTACCCGGCGATGGCGGCGGTCCACCACGTGGAGGAAGCGGTCCGCAAGGCCGGCGGCGCGGTGCTGCGGTACGGCGGGTTCTACGGGCCGGGCGCCACCGACGACCAGCTCGTGCTCGTGCGCAAGAGGCAGTTCCCGCTGGTCGGGGACGGCACCGGCTACGCCTCGTGGGTGCATCTCGACGACGCGGCGAGCGCGACGGTCCTCGCCGTGGAGCAGAAGGCGAGGGGGGTGTTCAACATCGTCGACGACGAACCGGCCCCGGAGAACGAGTGGCTGCCCCATCTGGCGGAGTGCGCCGGCGCCAAGCGGCCGATGCGGGTCCCCAAGTGGCTGGCCCGGCTGCTGGCCGGTGAGGTGGTGGTGACGATGATGACCGAGGGGCGCGGCTTCTCCAACGCCAAGGCGAAGCGCGAACTCGGCTGGCAGCTGCGCTATCCGTCGTGGCGGCAGGGATTCAAGGAGGGGCTCGCATGACCCGGGTCGAGGAGTTCGAACAACTACGGCCGCTGCTGTTCTCGATCGCCTACCGGATCCTGGGCAGTGTGAGCGAGGCCGAGGACGCGGTCCAGGAGGCCTGGCTGCGCTACGAGTCCTCCCCCGTGCAACCCACGTCGGCCAAGGCCTATCTCTCCGCCGTGGTGAGCCGGATCTCGATCGACGTGTTGCGCTCGGCCCGCGTCCGGCGCGAGGAGTACGTCGGTCCGTGGTTCCCCGAACCGCTGCTCACCGACCCCTACCAGGACCCGGAGCGCTCGGCGGAACTGTCCGACTCGCTGTCGATGGCGGCCCTGTTGCTGCTCGAACGGCTCAGCCCGCTGGAGCGCGCGGTCTTCGTACTGCGGGAGGTGTTCGCCTTCGGCTTCCCGGAGATCGCCTCGGCGGTGGGCAGGTCGGAGGCGGCGTGCCGCCAGCTCGCGGTGCGGGCGCGGCGCCACATGGACGCGGGCCGGCCCCGCTTCGAGGCCGACCGGCAGGAGCGCGAGGAACTCGCCGAGCGGTTCTTCGACGCCTTCCGGGAAGGGGACGTCGACGCGCTGCAGGAGCTGCTCTCCGCCGACGTGGCGATGGTCGGCGACAGCGGCGGCAAGGCACCGCGATGGGGCCGGGGCGTCTTCGGCGCCAAGAACGTGGCCCGGCTGCTCACCTCGTTCGTCACCGCGCTCGTCAAGATCGGCGTGACGTTCGAGCCGCACGAGGTGAACGGCCAGCCGGGTGCGATCTTCCGCGACCGGGACGGCAAGATCCTCAACGCCTGGACGCTGGACGTGCTCGACGGACGGATCCAGACGATCCGGTCCGTGGTCAACCCCGACAAACTCGGGCACATGGGTCCGGTGGCGGACGCCTGGGCGATCGCCCGCGAGGCGAACCGCGCCCGCCGGTCCACGGACTGACTCAGATGTCGACGGACTCACCGACACCCGGCTTGGTGAAGGTGAGTCCCGGCACGAGTACGTCGAAGAAGCCGCCGACGATGCTACGGCCGGCGTCGCTCAGCAGGCCGGCGTGCGTGGGGTACGCGGTGGACGTGCCGACCGCGCGGGCGTAGTCGAAGATCTGAGGGTTGGGCCTCGGTCTGTCGCCTCAGCGAGTCGGTTCGTAGGTGAGCTGCTTGATCTCACGCAGGCTCAGGACCGTCTCGACGGTCTGCACCCCGGCGAGCGCGCCGATCTTCTCGCTCAGGTACCGGTACAGCTCACCGGTGTCGGAACTGAGGACCGAGGCCACGACATTGGCCTGTCCCGTGATGGCCGCGGCGAAGCGGACCTCGCGGTGTTCCGCGAGCGCCCGTCCGACGTCGGCGAGGGCCGAGGGAGCCACGGTGAGCCACAGCATCGCGCCGACGCCCTGGCCCAGCGGCGCGGTGTCGTGCTGAACGTCGAAGTAGAGCACCCCCGAAGAGCGCAGGCGTTCGATACGTCTCTTGACCACCGACTCCGACTGACCGGTGCCGGACTGGAGTTCGCTGGAGGTGGCCCGCCCGTCGCGCGCGAGCAGGGCCAGCAGGGCCTCGTCGTCCGCGTCGAGGGCGACGGTCCCGGAGCGGGGTTCGGCCTGGGGCGGTCGCAGCGCTTCCACCTGCTCGGGGTCGAGCGCCTGGATCTTGTCGAGCCAGCCGAGCGGTCCCCCGTAGAAGGTGTGCAGCAGGCAGTGAGCGCTGACGGAGGTGACCCGGGGGGTGCGCCGCAGCCGGTCGAAGAGGAGTTCGTCACGGTCCTTCGCGCTGCGGGGCCGCATCGAGCACAGAACCTCGGTCCCTCCGGCGATGAGGTCGATGTACGAGGTGTCGGAGCGGCGGGCCAGAGCGGTCGCGAGCTGTTCGGCCACGTCCGGGGTGCAGCCCAGCCGGACGATCCAGATCGTACGGCCGAGCCTGGCCTCGTCGACCATCCCCAGCACCCGCAGTCCGGCGGTGGTGCGCAGTCGGCGGAAGCGCCGTGCGACGGTCTGGTCGGACACGCCCAGGACCTCCCCGATACGGCTGAACGGAGCCCGTCCGTCGAGTTGAAGGGCCTGGAGCAGTCTCAGGTCCAGTGCGTCGAGGGGCTGAACATCCAAGGTGGCGCTCCTTGTTCGGGGCGGAAAACGGGGCGGAATGCGGGGCGGAAACGGCCCTGGGGCGGTGCTGCGGGTCCCGGGCGGGTCGGCTCATGCCGTGCGGCGGGGCCCGGCGCGGGTCGGCTCCTCTCGTGCGGCGGGGCCCGGGACCATTGCACCGGTCCCGGGCCCTGCCGTGGGCGCCGTACCCGTCCCCACGGACGGCGCCTGTACCTGGTCGGCGTACCGCTCCCTCACGCCTGACCCGGCACGTCCGGTGTCACCTCTCCGCGCCGTTGCCTGCCAGGGAGGTCGCTTCTCCCCGCCTCTGACCGGGCACCTCCTGTCGGGGGCCGGCGCCCGCGGGCGGAGCCGTGTGCTGCGGGCGGCGCAGCATGAGGGCGCCGAGGACGGCGGCGAGCAGGGTCAGTACGGCGGAGACGATCAGGCAGAGGTGCAGGCCGTCCAGGAAGGCATCGGAGAGTGCGCCCAGCACACGGGGCGTGTCCGCACCGAGGTCGAGCCCGGCGACGGCGCCGATTCCGCCGTGGTCGGCGACCGACTGGACCTGCTGGACGGTCCGACCGGTCAGGCCGGCGTCGGTGAGGTGGCCGCGCAGGGCGTCGACGGCCTTGGTGGACAGCAGGGCGCCGAGGACGGCCGGGCCGAGCGCGGCGCCGGTCTGGCGGAAGGCGTTGTTGGCGGCGGCGGCCATGCCCGCCTGCTGGAACGGCACCGAACTCACCGCCGTGGCGGTCATCGGCGTGATGACGAAGGCCAGACCGAGTCCGAGCAGGGCCAGCCGCCAGGCGATGGACCCGAACGAGGTGTGCGCGCCGAGGTCGGTGAGGGACACCAGGGCGGCCGTGGTGACCAGCAGGCCGCCCGGTATCAGGACGCGCGGTGAGACGCGGTGGACGAGCCGGCCGACGGGGGCGCCGAGCAGGAGCGGGACGCCGGTCACCATCAGCAGGCGCCAGGCGGCGTCCAGGGTGGACAGCCGCTGGACCATGCCGAAGTAAAGGCTGAGGGCGAAGAAGAACCCGATCAGGCCCAGGAAGCTGATCATCGCGATCAGGGTCGTGGCGGTGAAGGCCGGGCTGCGGAACAACGTCAGGTCCAGCATCGGGCTGGAGCTGCGGCGTTCGGCCAGGACGAACGCAACGGCGGCCACGGCGGCGGTGGACAGCGCCACCATGACCTCGACGTCGGTGAAGGACTCGGCTCCGCCCTCGATGATCCCGTAGACGAGTGCGGTGATCGCAAGCGTGGCGGTGATCTGGCCGGGCCAGTCCAGCCGACGGGTGCCCAGAGCCCGCGAGTCGGTCAGCAGCTTCGCGGCGAAGGCCATGGCCAGCAGCGAGGCGGGGATGGCGAGGAAGTAGATCCAGCGCCAGGCGAAATGGTCGAGGACGGTGCCGGCGATGACCGGGCCCAGGGCCAGGGCGGCGGTGAGGGCCGTGGCCCACAGACCGATGAACTTGCCGCGCTCGCGCGGGTCCGGGACGGCGTGGCTGATCAGGGCGAGAGTGGTGGGCAGCAGCGCGGCCGACCCCAGTCCGGCCAGCAGCTGGCCGGCCCAGACGACCTGGACGGACTGGGCGCACAGGGCGACGAGGGCGCCCAGGCCGCTGAGGGCGAGGCCCGCCTGGTAGACCTTCTTGCGGCCATGGACGTCACCGAAGACGCCGGCGGTCAGGATGAGGGCGGCCATGGGCAGGACGAACGCGTCGGTGACCCAGGACAGCTGGGAGGTCGAGGCGTCGAGCGCCCGCTGGACGGCCGGCAGGCTCGCCGAGACGGTGGTCACCGGCAGATAGGCGACGAACACGCCGATGCAGGCCATCACGAGCGTGGCGGCCCGCCGTTCCTGCGGGTCGTTCGCCCTGGTCGTGGCATTCACGGAAGTACTCCCTTGCAGCGCCAAAGGCGCTGGGCACTGGGGTTGGCTGACTCCGGACACCCTCCGCGCCGCCACCGGCCGGGGCCAGCCAGCGCCTGCCGGAACCCGGAAATCCGACATCGGAGCCCGATGTTCCGGGGATTTTCGACGAGCGCTGCCGACGGGAAGGCCCGGGACGGCCGGGAAAGGCCCGGGAAGGCCGGGAAAGGCCCGGGAAGGCCGGGAAAGGCCGGGGGGAGTCAGGTAAGCGCCTGGTATGGCGTCGGCAGAAAGGCATGACGTGCGGAACCCGCGGCGTTCGGGATGCCTCTAGAGGAGTGACGCCGTGCAGTGCCCGGGTCCTCGGCCGTCCCGCCGGAGGCGGGCGGAGGGGAAGGACGGAACGTGCGGAACCGGGAGACGGCGCGAGCCGTGCCCAGGGGCGGAGCGCGCATCGGCCGGATCGGGCGTTCTCCGGTGCGGTGGCACAACGCGCTGCTGACCCTGTGGACGGCCGTCTGGTTCGTCGTGGCCGAGCGCCATGGAGCCGTGTCCTGGCACTATCTGAGAACCGGTCAGCAACTGCTGTTCAGTCAGATCCCCGGCGGTGGCCTCGCGCTCTACGCCAACCACCCGGAGCTGCAGATCGGCCCGGTCAGCTTCCTGGTCGCCGCGCTGTTCGAACCGTTCCCCGTCGAGATGGGCGAGAAGCTCGCCGACGCCTTCATGTCGGGCCTGGGCCTGTACATCCTGGTGCTGGTCGGCCGCGCCGCCGCCGACCACTACCGGGGCACCGGGCTCAACCACAAGCGCCTCCAGCAGCGGGTACTGGTCGCCGGGGCGGCCTTCATCCCGATGTGGGTGGAGGTCTCGGTGCGTTTCGCGCATCTCGACGACGTCCTGGCGCTGTTCTTCACCACGCTGGCCGTGCGGGCACTGGTCCGCTCCAACGCGACCTGGGTCGGCATCCTGCTGGCGCTGGCCGTCGACTCCAAACCCTGGGCGGTCGGCTTCCTGCCCCTCCTCCTGGCGCTGCCGCGCCCCGCGCGCCTCGGCTCCACCGCCTGGGCGGTCGCTCTGGTGGCCGCGGCCTGGCTGCCCTTCTACCTCACCCACATGGAGACCCTGGCCGCGGCCCACTTCACCATTCCCAACCAGCCGGCGTCCTCCCTGCGCTGGTTCGGCGTGCACGACGCCGCCACCCCCTGGTGGGACCGTCCCGCCCAGATGGCCCTGGGGATCGCCCTGGGCGCGCTGGCCGTCCGCCGGCACCGCTGGCCGGCGGTCGTGCTGCTCGCCGCCGACGCCCGGATCGTCCTGGACCCGAGCGTGTACACGTACTACAACGCCTCGGTCCTCCTCGGCACCCTGATCTGGGACTCGATCGGCCAGCGCCGTCTGGTCCCCTGGGTCAGCTGGGTCGCCCTCATCTCCCTCTACGGCAGCGCCCTGCTGGTGCCCTCCGACGCCGCGCGGGGCTTCATCCGCCTCGCGTTCGCGCTCGGCTCAGCCGCGTACGTCCTGTGGTGGCCCCAGCGCACACCGCGCGGCAAGCGCAGGGGCCGACGGCCACCGAGCCGACCGCCGTGGCCGCCCGACGGGGACGCCGTGGACGTGCCTCACCCAAGAGCCGAAACACCTCTGATGGAGACAACTTAGGGTGATGGTGCGATTACCCTGTGCGCCGTGAGGGATTGCCCGGGTCACCCCAGCAGCCGCTCGGCGTCGCGCGCCGTGGCGGCCGTCGCGGTGCTCCTGGCCTCCCTGATGCACCTGCTGGCCTGCGCGCACGGACCGGCGTCGCCGGCCTCCGAGCGGTCGGACACCGTCCCGACCGTCCGCGTCACCCTCGCCCAGGTCGGCGCCCTCACGCTGGACCCCGCCTGCCGGCCGTCGGACCCGGACCACGACCACGACGACGACTCGGACTGCTGCGGCGGAGACGATCCGACGATCCAGGCACCGCGGGGGGCGGCCCGGTCCCTGCAGACGGTTCACGAGGCGCTGCCGGTCACCGTGCCCGCCTCCCGTTCCGCATGCGTGGTGCCGTCGGCCCAGCCTCCGGCCGCCGGGACGGCCGACTTCTCCCCGGGTCCCTCACCGGCTCGTCTGGGTGTGTGGCGGACCTGATCGCCCCTCGGCCGCGCCCGACTCCCCCGCTTGTGCCGGGCGTGGCAGCCGATCACCGTCCTCCCCCTACCCACGGCCGGTGGCCGCCCGCGGCCCGGCCGCAGGAGAAGCACGCCATGAAAGACCTCACCAGCAGTCTGCCCGGACTCGTCGGGGACACCCCGGTCCTGTGGATCGGCGAACCCTTCACCGCCGCCGGACGCGGTTTCTGGGCCAAGCTCGAAGGACACAACCCCGGCGGCATCAAGGACCGGGCCGCCCTGTACATGGTGCACGCGGCCCGCGCACGCGGAGAGCTGCGGCCCGGCGCCCGGATCGTGGAGTCCACCTCCGGCACCCTCGGCCTCGGCCTGGCCCTGGCCGGCGCCACCTTCGGACATCCCGTCACGGTCGTCACCGACACCGGCACGGAGCCCCTGATGACCGGTCTCCTCACCGCCCACGGCGCCGAGGTCGAGGTGGTCGAGGCCCCGCACCCCACCGGCGGCTGGCAGCTGGCCCGGCGGCACCGCGTGACCGAACTCCTGGCCGCACATCCCGGCGCGTGGTGCCCGGACCAGTACAACAACCCCGACAACGTCGCCGCCTACGCCCCGCTCGCCCGTGAACTGGCCGCCCAGCCGGGCGGTGTCGACGTCCTCGTGGTCTCGGTCGGCACCGGCGGGCACTCGGCCGGGACCGCCTCCGTGCTGCGCCGTCACTCCCCCGGGCTGCGGGTCGTCGGGGTCGACGCCACCGGCTCGACGATCTTCGGGCAGCCCGCGGCGCCACGCCTGATGCGCGGCCTGGGCAGCAGCATCCACCCCCGCAACGTCGCCTACGGCCTCTTCGACGAGGTCCACTGGGTCGCCGCACCGGAAGCGGTGTGGGCCGCCCGCCGCCTGGCCCGCGACCACTACGCGACCGGCGGCTGGAGCGTCGGCGCCGTCGCCCTCGTCGCCCGCTGGCTGGCCCGCACCCGGCCGGCCCGCGAGCGGATCGTCGCCGTCTTCCCGGACGGTCCGCAGCGGTACGTCGGCACGGTCTACGACGACACCTACTGCCGTACGCACGCCCTGCTCGGCCGCCCACCCGCCGACGATCCCGACGAGATCGCCCACCCCGGCGTACGGGCCGTCACGCGCTGGACCCGCTGCACCCAGGTCGTCGACCCGCTCACCACCGGCGGCACCGCGCGGCCGACCGGAGTCGCCCGATGAGGCAGCTGTGGCGGCAGACCCGCTCCTTTCCGCCCGCCGTACGGCTGCTGATGGCCAACCAGTTCGGCATCAACCTCGCCTTCTACATGCTCATGCCCTACCTGGCCGCCCATCTCTCCGGCGAACTGGGCCTGGCCGCCTGGGCGGTCGGGCTGGTGCTCGGCGTGCGCAACTTCTCCCAGCAGGGCATGTTCCTGATCGGGGGCACCATCGCCGACCGCTTCGGCTACAAGGCGCCGATCATGACGGGGTGTCTTCTGCGCACCCTGGGCTTCGGCCTGCTCGGCTGGGTCGACAGCCTGCCCGCCCTGGTCGCCGCCTCCGCGGCCACGGGCTTCGCCGGCGCGCTGTTCAATCCGGCCGTGCGTGCCTGTCTCGCCGTCGAGGCGGGCGACCGCCGCGTCGACGCCTTCGCGACGTTCAACGTGTACTACCAGGCGGGCATGCTGCTCGGCCCGGTGGTCGGACTCGCGCTGCTGGCGGCCGACTTCAGCCTGGTGTGCGCGGTGGCCGCGGCCGTGTTCTGCGCACTCACGCTGTTGCAGTGGAGGGCCCTGCCCGGCCGGCACGTCGAGCCGGCCGGCACCGGGCGGGACCACGTGCTGACGCAGTGGCGCACGGTCGTCGCCAACCGGCCCTTCCTGCTCTTCGCCACGGCCATGATCGGCTCGAACGTGCTGACCTTCCAGATCTACCTGGCCCTTCCGCTCACCGCGGCCCACGCTCTCGGCTCGCACGGCACGACACTGACCAGCGGGCTCTTCATGGTCTCGGCCGCGGTGGCCGTCGCGGGACAGCTGCGACTGACCAGCTGGGCGAGGGAGCGGTGGCAGCCCGCCGAGGCGCTGGTGCGGGGTCTGATCGCCATGGGGCTGGCCTTCCTCCCGCTCGCGCTCACCCCGCACGGCTCGTCGGTCGGGGTGCCGGCCTCGCTGTTCATGGCCGTGGTGCTGCTCTCGGCGGGAGCGGCGGTGACCTATCCGTTCGAGATGGACACGGTCGTCGCCCTGTCCGGAGGCCGTCTGGTCGCCACGCACTACGGGCTCTACAGCACCGTTTCCGGTCTGGGCATCACTCTCGGCAACCTCGTCACCGGCGCCCTGCTGGACTTCGCCTCGCGGCACGACGCGTTCTGGCTCACCTGGACGGCCCTGACCGGCACCGGACTCGCCTGCGCCGCCGCCGTCAGCGGCCTCGCCCGCGCCGGACACCTGGCGCGACGACTGCCGCAGCCCCTCCCGGCACAGCACGCGTGACACCACACCCCGACGCAGATTTCGACCCGAGCCAGGCCGGCGCCACGACGGGTGCGCACATGCATGCGATCGGCCACGCGCTGTCGTCATGGAGCGGGCGGCGATCCTGCGGGACCTGGTGTCGGGCCTGCTCATCGCCGGGACGATCGCCGCGGCGTCAGCTGGGACTGCACGACCTGGCTGAACATCGCGTTCCTGCTGCTCGCCGCGGTACTCGTCGTCCGTTTCCTGCGCACCGGCGGTCCCGCGATGCTCCGGACGACGGGCGGCTCACCCGGGCACGCGGAAGTCGCCTGACCGGTTCGGGGGCTGCGCGTTCAGCCGACGGCGGCACCGAACCACCGGGGCAGCCGGCCGAGCAGCTCCTGCTGGTCCTCACCGGCCCACGCCACGTGGCCGTCCGGCCGCAGCAGCACCGCGGGCACGTCCAGTTCCTCGCTGACGTCGACGACGTGGTCGACCCGGTCCGCCCAGCCCGCCACCGAGAGCCGGCCGGTCTGGTCGAGCAGCAGGCCGCGGCCGCCGCGCATCAGCTCGTAGAGGCGCCCCCGCTTCAACCCCACGTCCCGCATCCGCCGGCCGAGCAGTTCATGCCCCTCACCGAAGTCGTAGCGGACCTCGACCGCGGTGATGAGCCCGGTCACGTACCGGTTCACCTCCTCGAAGTCCATCAGCTTCGAGAACAGCCCCCGTAGCGCGGTCGCACCCGGGTCGGTCCCCAACAGGGTGATCTGCGCACGGGTGTTGTCCAGCACAGCGGCGCCCACCGGGTGTCGTTCGGCGTGGTAGCTGTCCAGCAGCCCCTCCGGCGCCCAGCCGTTGACCGCGGCAGCGAGTTTCCAGCCGAGGTTGAACGCGTCCTGGATGCCGAGGTTGAGGCCCTGCCCGCCGGTCGGCGGGTGGATGTGCGCCGCGTCGCCGGCCAGCAGCACCCGGCCGACCCGGTAGCGCTCGGCCTGCCGGGTGCCATCGCCGAACCGGGACAGCCAGCGTGGCGAGTGCACGCCGAAGTCGGTGCCCGCGAAGGCACGCAGCTGCTGCCTGAACTCCTCGAGGGTCGGCGCGGTCGCCCGGTCCTCGGCCACGCCGTCGGCCGGCACGACGACGCGGTACACCCGGTCCCCGCTGGGGCTGACGCCGAACCGCAGCTGAGTCCTGCGGACCTGCTCGACCACGGCGGCGATCGTCGCCGGATCCTCGGTCACCTCCATCTCACCCAGCAGCGTCTCGACCTTGGCCGGCTCGCCGGGGAATCCGACGCCGAGCCGCTTGCGCACCGTGCTGCGGCCGCCGTCGCATCCGACGAGGTAGCGCGAGCGCAGGTGCGTCCCGTCCGCCAGCTCGACGGTCACCCCGTCCTCGTCCTGGCTCAGCCCGGCGACTTCGCAGCCGCGCCGGATCTCGGTACCGAGTTCGAGGGCATGCTCCTCGAGCAGCCGCTCGGTGACCGGCTGCGGGGTGGCGACGCCGTACGGGTGAGCCGTGTCCAACCGGTCCGGCCACGGCTTGGCGATACCGCCGAAGAGGCCACCGACCTGGAACTTCTCACTGATCGCCAGGAACCGGTCCAGCAGGCCGCGCTGGTCCATCAGCTCGACGCTGCGCGCGTGCAGGCCCTGCCCGCGGGACTGCTCGGTCGGCTCGGTCAGCTTCTCCAGCACGACCACGCGCACCCCGTGCAGCCGCAACTCGCCGGCCAGCATCAAGCCGGTCGGTCCTCCGCCGACGACGATCACGTCGATCATCACTGCCCCCATGAGTTTCCGCAGGTTGTGGCTTCGGCCGGTGATTCTGCGGTACGACGGGGGCCTTGCCGCAAGCCCCCCGGTGCGCTATACGTTGAGAGTGGCGAGGAGTGGTTCATCTCCTTGCCCTTCTTGTTGCCGTCCGGCCTTTTCCGTCCGGCCTTTTCTTCCCGGGTACCCCCACCAGGTATCGTCGTAGCGCTGACCACACCTCGGTGGTCCGCGACGGCCGGCGGGAGGACAGGTCATCATGGGCGGCGAACGCACGCGCAGGACGGGCAGCGCCCGGCTGCTGCCGTTGTGCGCGATACTGCTCGGTCTGTTCCTCATGCACGGCTCGCCGGCCGCGGCCGTCGACGGCTGTCACGGTCGGACGGGTGCGGCCCTCGTCATGCACGACGGCCACGACGGCCACGATTCCGCGACGGCGGCGAAGCCCGCACGGACCCGGCCCGGCACGCTCCGGGCCGTGGACGACATGGCCGCGCACGGGACACTGTGCGTCGCCACTCCCGCCGAGCAGCGCGTCCTGCTGCCCGTCGCGCCGCTCACCGCCCTCTTCGCACTCGCCGCACTCGCGACCTGGGCCGTGCACCGAGCCTGGCGTCCCGGCGGGACCGGGCGGCGCGGGCCACCGGACGGACGTGGTCTCCTCCTCCAGGTGTGCATCGCGCGGACGTGACAGGACCGCGCCGGAGCAGGCCCCCTTCGGGGCTCTCCGGCCGCAGCGTCCTGCTCACTCCGCGCGCCACCCGGCGTGGTGCGCCACCCGGAAAGACACCCGAGCGATGTTCGCTTCCACCCGTTCCACCGTCCGTCGCCGCGCCCTCGCGGCCGCCGGAACCGCAGCCGCCCTCGCCCTGACGCTGGCCGCCTGCGGGTCCTCCGACGACTCCGCCATGCCGGGCATGCATCACAGCGCCAAGCCGACCGCGACCTCCGCGGCCGGAGCCGGCTCCTCGATGAACGGCATGCCCGGCATGGACCACGGGGCCGACGGCAACGGCCTGGCCGACGCCAAGGACGGCTACCGCCTCACCAGCTCCGACACCACCCTGACCGCCGGGAAGCGGACGACGTACCGCTTCACGGTCGCCGGCCCGGACGGCAAGCCGGTGACCGGCTTCGCCCTCGACCAGACCAAGCGGATGCACTTCTACGCCATCCGCTCCGACCTGACCGGCTTCCAGCACCTCCATCCGACGATGGCCTCCGACGGCACCTGGACGGCCGGCCTCTCCTCCCTCGCATCCGGCTCATGGCGCGTGTTCGCCTCCTTCACACCGGACAGCGGGAGCGGCAAGGGCAAGGACTTCGTGCTCAGCCGGACGGTGAAGGTCCCCGGTACGGCCGCCCGGACCCGGCTGCCCGCCGCGACCGGCAGCACGACGGTCGACGGATACACGGTCACCGTGGAAGGCGAGCCCATGGCCGGCATGGCGCATCCGCTGACCGTGCGGATCGCCAGGGACGGCAAGCCGGTCACCGACCTCCAGCCCTACCTGGACACCTACGCCCACCTGACCGCCTTCCACGAGGGCGACGCCGCGTTCGCCCACCTCCACCCCACGACCAAGGTCGACGGCGACCACGGCGGCCCCGACCTGTCCTTCCACGCCGAACTGCCCACCGCGGGCAACTGGCGGCTGTTCCTGCAGTTCCAGACCGGCGGCAAGCTCCACACGGCCGCCCTGACGCTGCGTGTGGGCTGACCCACGGCCCGTCGCCCGTCGGCACCTTCCCTCGGGGGGTGTCGGCGGGCCGGGCTTCACCGGTGCGGCGCGGTCGCGGACCGTTGTCCGCCAACGGTTCGACCACGTTTCAGCAATGTATGTCCCATATCGCATCGCTATGCCGGTGCATGGGTAACACTGAGCCGCGGAGTGGGGGCGAGTCGACCAGCAGGGGGATGTGTGACGCAGTCGCTTCCGGAACAGCACCACGCCCATGACGAGGCACCGGCGGGGAGGGCGGGGCCACCGGTCGTCGTGGTCGGCGCCGGGCCGTACGGACTCTCTGTCGCCGCGCATCTGCGGGCCGCGGGCACGCCAGTTCGCGTCTTCGGTGACGTGATGGGCAGTTGGCGCCATGCGATGGCGACCGGCATGTTCCTCAAGTCCACACCAGCGGCCACGGACCTGTCCGCGCCCGAGCCCGGAGGGCGGCTCTCGGACTTCCGGCGGCTGCACGGTGAGCCGGAGCTGACCGAGCTGACACCCATCCCGTGCGAGGTCTTCGTGCGCTACGGGCAGTGGTTCCAGAAGCGGTACGTCGGTGAGGTCGACCCCGCGCGAGTCATGGCCGTCGGCAGGGCGGCGACCGGCTCCGGTTTCACCGTACGGCTGGACGACGGCCAGGAACTCACGGCCGCGGCCGTCGTCGTGGCCACCGGCCTGAACGGGCTCGCCCACGTCCCGGACGAGTTGCGGCGCCTCGCACCCGAAGGCCCCGGCATCGGAGCGCTGGTGTCGCACACCAGCCACCACACGGACCTGTCGCGGTACGCCGGGCAGCGCGTCGCCGTCGTCGGCGGCGGGCAGTCCGCGCTGGAGAGCGCCGCGCTGCTGCACGAGGCCGGTGCCGAAGCTCAGGTGCTGGTCCGGGAGCAGCGCGTGCTGTGGGGCATGACACCGGATCTGGCCCGGACCTGGACCCGGCGGCTGGCCAAACCCGCCTCCCCGCTGGGCACCGGCTGGGCCCTGGCCGCGGTCTGCAAGGCTCCGGGCGGAGTACGACGGCTCCCCGCGTCGGCCCGGCTGCTGCTGTTCCGGCGTGCGCTGGGCCCGTCGGGCGGCTGGTGGCTGCGGGACAGGGTCGAGGGTGTCATATCGGTGCGCACGTCGTGCCGCGTCACTCGCGCCGAGGCGGCCGGATCCGCCGCGCGCCTGGAGCTCGCGGAATCCGACGGCCGGCGCACGACCCTCACCGTCGACCACGTGCTGGCAGCCACCGGCTACCGCCTCGACCTGGACGTCATACCCTTCCTGTCGCCCGCCGTACGCGGCGCCGTGGCATGCGTCCCGGGTTCGAAGGCCCCCGC
Organism: Streptomyces sp. NPDC001450; assembly: GCF_053597295.1. Classification (NCBI taxonomy): domain Bacteria; kingdom Bacillati; phylum Actinomycetota; class Actinomycetes; order Kitasatosporales; family Streptomycetaceae; genus Streptomyces; species Streptomyces sp. NPDC001450. The sequence goes on along the minus strand of NZ_JBSFHY010000002.1, from coordinate 162,989 downwards.
CCTGACCGCGACGTTCGAATCGTCGGTGCCCGGCCTGTACTTCACCGGATCGCTCGCGGCCCCGATGTTCGGGCCGATGATGCGCTTCGTGGCCGGCACGGAGTTCGCCGCCACGCGCATCGCCCGGCACGCCGCCCGGCTGACGAAGACGGGCTGAGCACGGCAGGTCGGGTCGGGCGTCCAGCCGTATGTCCGCTTGCCGCACTCGTTCGGAGTGTGGCAGGCTTCGGGGAGTTGATCTGCGTTCACTCATGTACGACGAAGGACTGAAGCCATTGATCGCGGCGTCCCACAGCGGCCGCCGTCGGCACTGACCCCGCCCCGCCCTTACGGCAGCGGCCGTCTGTGCCCTCGCGTCTCCTCACGGCGGCCCCACGTACATCCCGTGTTCCCGGCGGACACGCCGGTCCCGCAGCCCTCGCGGCTGCCATCCAACGTGAGGTCATCTTCATCGTGCACACCGATGTCCAGAGTTTCGCCGTCGCCAACCTGCTGCGCCGTCCGGCGGCGGTCGCAGTCGGAGGCTTCGTCGTGGGATTCGATCCCACGACGACCAGCCCGTACGTCAACTACGCGACCCCGGTCCCCGGCGCCGAGCCGACCGACCGGGACGTCAGCGCCCTGATCGGGGCATTCCGCGAGCGCGGCCTCAAGCCCCGTCTGGAGTTCGCCCCGGACACCGCACCCGCCGTCGAACCCGTCCTGCGCCGGGCCGGCTTCGCGACGGAGGCGGTCCATGAGTACATGGTCTGCACCCCCGCCACCCTGGCGGTGCCGGCCGGGAGCATCGAGGTGGCGGCACCGGACACCGACGAGGACTACACGGCGATCGACGCCGCCCTCTCCGAGGCGTTCGGCGGTGAGTTCCCCCCTTCTGCGGAGGGCGCGGCCCGGCTCAGGCGCACCCAGGAGAGCGGCGGAGCCGTACGGTTCGTCCGTGCCGTCGACGGCGGCTGCGCCGGTGCGGCCGTCTGCTCGGCACCCGCCCATGGCACGGCCGAGCTGGCGGGTGTGGGCACCCGGTCCGCGTACCGCGGTCGGGGCATCGCGGCCGCGGTCACGGCGTCCCTGGCCGCGACCGCGTTCGCCGACGGGGCGTCGTCCGTCTGGCTCGAGTACTCGGGCGACGGGTCGCGCCGCGTCTATGAGCGGGTCGGCTTCCAGCCCCGGGGCACCCGCCTCTACCTGACGCTCGAAGGGTGACCCACCCGGCGGGGGCCGAAGCCGGTGCTCAGCCCTCGCCGGGCAGCGGATGCTCCTTGACGAAGCGGCGGATCTCCGCGGTGAGGGCGGCCGGGTTGTCCAGCTGGACCAGGGTGCGGGCGTCGGGGATCTCCACATAGCGCGCGTCGGGCAGCAGCTCGGCGAGGCGGCGGCCGGTGGCGGGAGGCATCATGCGGTCCTCGGCGCCCCAGGCGACCAGGGCCGGACGCGTGAAGGAGGGCAGGTTTCCCGCCGCCCTGACGTAGCACTCCGGGTCCGCGTCGCGGCAGAACTTGGCGAAGTCGCGGCGGATGTCACGGCTCGTCAGCAGGGGGCCGTACCAGCGGGCGATCAGTTCCTTCGGCAGCCGCTTCTTCGCCATCCCGCCGAGGGACGTCTCCATGCGGGCGAGGAAGGGGAAGCGGAAGGACTGGACGAGGAGGAAGAGTCCACCGGGGATCCTGCTCGCCCGGTGCAGCAGTCTGCCCTGTGCGCCGGGCGGGTAGTTGTCCAGGGCCTCACAGGAGGTGAGGACCAGGCGGGCGATGCGTTCGTCCCGTACGCCGACGAGGAGTTGGGCCGTTCCGGTGTCGTTCTGGACGAGGGTGACGTCCCGCAGGTCCAGGCGGTCCATGAACTCGGCGAGCAGCCGGGCGATGCCGTGTGCGGAGAGGTCCGCGTCCGGGCGCATCGGGCGCCGGTGGCTGCCGACGGGCAGGACGGGGACCAGGACGCGGAAGTCGGGCCGCAGGTCCGTCACGACGTCTGACCACACCGACTCGTCGAAGCCGAGACCGTGGACCAGGACCGCCACGGGGCCCTCGCCTCCCGAGTCCTCGTAGTCGATCGTCCCCGCGCTCAGCTCGATCTGCGGCATGGTCCCGCCTCCGACCCCGTTGGCACTAGATAGAGCGTTCTAGTGACAGAATAGGCACGGAAGGGCACACAGCACCAGCGGCTTTACCGGAGGCTCCCGCCGTGAGCGACAGCAAGGCTCCCAGCACCCACGAGACCAGGCAGCGCATCGTGAGCGCCGGCACGGAGCTGTTCCGGCGCACGGGCTACACGGGCACCGGCATGAAGCAGATCGCGGAGGCCGCAGGTGCGCCCTTCGGGTCGATCTACCACTTCTTCCCCGGCGGGAAGGCCCAGTTGGGCGAGGAGGTGATCCGCACCTCGGGAGCCGTCTACCTGGGGCTCATCACCGCCCTGATGACGCCCTACGAGGACCGGGTCGCGGCCACCGCCGACGCCTTCACGGCCGCGGCCGGCACCCTCGCCGAACTCGACTTCGCCGACCCCTGCCCCATCGCCACGGTCGCGATGGAGGTCGCCAGCACCAACGAGACGCTGCGCCAGGCCACTTCTGAGGTCTTCGACAGCTGGGTCGACCGTCTCGCCGCGTACTACGCCGAAGGGGGCGTCCCCGAGCCCGCCGCCCGGGAGACGGCGAGCTCGGTCGTCGCGCTGCTGGAGGGCGCCTTCATGCTCGGCCGGGCCGCGCGCAGCACGGCGCCGGTCCTCGCGGCGGCCGAAGCGGCGGCGGCAATCGTACGGGCGGCACTGGCGGGCGAGTGACGGGCCCGCAGGCGCCTTCTCGGGCGGGCTCACAGCCGCTTTCTTAGCGGCATGTTAGATCTGCGCGGCCGGCCTTGTCCGGGTGCGGCGGCGGCCCGCATGCTCGGGCGCACTCAGGTTCCGGGGGCACCTCTCCCGCTCCCCGATCCCACCGGATTTCCCCACCTGGAGCCGCCATGTCATCCTCTGCCGCCCTGCCCGGAAGGCCGCCGTCGGCCTCCCCCGGCAACCGCCGTCTCGCCCTCGTCGGCGGGTCGCTGGGCAACCTCGTCGAGTGGTACGACTGGTTCGTCTACGCCAGCTTCGCGATCTACTTCGCCGACTCGTTCTTCCCCGGCGACAACCCGACCACCAAACTGCTGAACACGGCCGGCATCTTCGCCGTCGGCTTCCTGATGCGTCCGGTCGGCGGGTGGATCCTCGGGCGGGCGGCGGACCGGCACGGGCGCAAGAGCGCGCTCACCCTCACCGTCACCATGATGTCGGTGGCCGCCCTGCTCATCGCCGTCGCGCCCACCTACGGCCAGGCCGGCTACTTCGGCGCCGTGGTGCTGCTCCTGGCCCGGCTGCTGCAGGGCCTGAGCATCGGTGGCGAGTACGCCGCCAGCGCCACCTATCTGACCGAGGCGTCCGCCCGCGACCGGCGCGGGCTCGGCTCCTCGTTCCAGTACGTGTCGATGACCTGCGGCCAGCTCCTCGGTCTCGCCATCCTGATCACGATGCAGCACACCCTGACCACGGACCAGTTGGAGAGCTGGGGCTGGCGGATCCCGTTCGTGCTCGGTGCGCTGTTCGCCGGGGTGGTGTTCTGGCTGCGGCGCCGGCTGACCGAGACCGAGGCGTTCACCGAGGAGTCCGGGGCGGACGACCGTACGGACACCGCGCGCGGCACGCTCAGGGCGCTGTGGCAGCATCGCCGCGAGGCCGGACTGGTCATGGCGCTCACCCTGGGCGGCACGGTGGCGTACTACACGTACACCACGTATCTCACCAAGTACCTGATCGGCAGCGCCGGCATGGCCAAGTCCACGGCCACGCTGGTGAGTTTCACCGCGCTCACCGTCTTCGCGCTGCTCCAGCCGTTCGCCGGGCTGCTCTCCGACCGGATCGGCCGGCGGCCCCTGCTGATCACCTTCGCGGTCGGCTGCACGGTGGGGACGTACCCCATCATGACCGCGCTCGGCTCGGCGTCCTCGTACTGGTCGGCGCTGGGGCTGTCCCTGCTGGCCCTGGTCATCGTCACCGGCTACACCTCGATCAACGCGGCCGTGAAGGCGGAGCTGTTCCCCACCCGGGTCCGCGCCCTCGGGGTGGCGCTGCCGTACGCCGTCGCCAACGCGCTGTTCGGCGGGACGGCGGAGTACGTGGCGCTGTGGTTCAAGGACAGCGGTCACGAGAAGGTGTTCTTCTGGTACGTGTCGGGGTGCGCGCTCGTGTCGCTGGTCACCTACGTGCTGATGCCGGACACCCGCAACGCGGCACTCAGCCGCGCCGAGGTCGAGGCGGACACCGGTCGCGACCACAGTCCCGCGGAGGCCGTCCGCTGACGCGGGTGGTGACCCGGACGGTGCCGCTTACGTAAGCTGCCGCCCAGGTCACCACGGCACGAGGACTTCACATGCACGCGCTGCTCGTCGAGGACGACGACCGTATGGCCCAGGCCCTGACCACGGCCCTCGCCCAGCGCGGGCACACGGTGCGCAGGGCCGGCCGGGCCCTGGACGCCCTGCGCCATGTCCACGCGGCCGAGTTCGTGCTGCTCGACCTCGGCCTGCCCGACCTGGACGGGCTGGAGCTGCTGCGGCGGCTGCGCACGGTGTGCGAGGCGCCGCTGATCGTGGTGACGGCCCGCTGCGAGGAGCGCGACATCGTGCAGGGGCTGCGGGCCGGTGCCGACGACTACGTGGTCAAGCCGTTCCGGATGAACGAGCTGATGGCCCGGATCGACACCGTGCGCCGCCGCACCGGGCCGGCGGCGGCCCGCGGCACGAACGGCGACGCAGGCCCCGTGCGCACCGGCGATGTGGAGATCGACATCGCGGGCCGTACGGTCACGGTCGCCGGCGCGGACGTACGGCTCACCCGGCGCGAGTTCGACGTCCTCGCCTTCCTCGCGGCCCGGCCCGACGAGGTGCACTCCCGCGAGGAGATCCTGGACCGGATCTGGGGCGACGCCTTCCTCGCCGCGTCCCGGTCCCTGGACGTGCACGTGGCGGGCATCCGCGCCAAGACGGGCCGCGCCGAACTGGTACGTACGGTGCGGGGCTTCGGGTACCAGCTCGGCACCGACGGCCGAGACGGCCGCCGCCGATGAGGCGCAGGCTGCTGGCCGTGCTGATGGTGCTCATCGGGGCCGCGACCCTGCTGCTGTCGGTTCCGCTGGCCGGCTCGTACGCGAGCGGACGGACGGAGCATCTGCTGCTCCAGCGGCGCGCCGACGCCGTGCGGTTCGCCGACCTCGCCGACCGGGTGCGGACGGCCGCCGACCGTGCCGAACTGTCCACCGAGATCCGCCGGTACGCCGAGCTGTACGGCGCCTCGGTGACCGTGGTGGACTCCGCGGGGCGGACCCTCGCGCAGGCGGGGGCCGGCGTCTCCCCGTCCGCCGCGGACGACGTCCTGGGCCGGGCACTGACCGGGCGGTCCACCGAACAGCTGCCGACCGTACGGCCGTGGGGGCCGGACCGGGTGGTGCTCGCCGAGCCGGTCGGCCGGGACGAGCGGGTCAGCGGCGCGGTCCTGCTGGCCGTCCCGACCACCGCCGCCCGGCGGGACGTGACCGTGCGCTGGGCGCTCGTCGCCTGCGGGGCGCTCACCGCCTTCGCGGCCGCGGCCCTGGTCGCGGCCGGCATCACCCGCTGGCTGATGCGCCCGGTCCGTGACCTCGACCGGGCCGTCGCCGGACTGGCGTCCGGCAGCCTGGAGACACGGGCCGTCTCCGACACGGGGCCGCCCGAACTGCGCAGCCTTCGCCGGCACTTCAACGGCATGGCCGAGGCGGTCGCCGACTCCCTCGGCCGCCAGCGCGCCTTCGTCGCCGACGCCTCGCACCAACTGCGCAACCCGCTGGCCACCCTGGTGCTCCAGCTGGAGAACGTGGAGCCGCATCTCGCGCCCGGCCCCGGCAGGAAGGAGCACGCACGCGCCCTGGACGAGGCGGAGCGCCTGGAGGAGCTGCTCGACGGCCTGCTCGCGTTGGCACGGGTGGAGTCGGGCACGGCGGAGCGGACCGAGCAGGACGTGTCCCGCGGGGTGCGTGAGCGGGTGGCCGCGTGGCAGCCGGTGTTCGAGGCGACCGGGGTGACGCTGAGCGCCGCTGCCGTACGGGAGGGACTGCGGGCGCCTGCCGTGCCGGACGCCGTCGGCCGGATCCTCGACGCGGTCCTCGACAACGCGGTCAAGTTCGTCCCGTCCGGTGGGCGGGTCGCGGTGACGGCCGCGCTCGCGGACGGGGAGGTCGTGGTGCGCGTCGCCGACGACGGCCCGGGGGTGCAGGACGATCAGCTGACGCTGCTCACCCGGCGTTTCGCCCGGGCCCCCGAGCATCAGAACGTGCCCGGCAGTGGCCTGGGCCTGGCCATCGCCGACGAGATCGCCCGCCTCAGCGGGGGCCGGCTCAGCACGGCCGGCAACCGTCCCCACGGCCTGGTGGTGGAGCTGCGGCTGCCGGGGCCGGTGCCGGATCAGCCGTAGACCGAGCGGTAGTAGGCCACCGCGCCGGGGTGCAGGGGTACGTCCCCCGTCGCGACGGCGAACCTGGGTTCGAGCCGGGCGCCCGCCGTGACCTCCCGCAGCAGCACACGCCACCGGTCGAACACCACCCGGAGCACCTCGCGCACCGCCTGCTGCGGCACCTGGGAGCGGGCCAGCAGATAGTTGCCCACGCCGACGGTGCCGACCGGCTCGGTGAGCCCGTACACGCCGGCCGGGAGGGTGACCGCCGTGTAGGCGGGGCCGTACGTGTCGCGCAGGATGCCGGCCTGTTCCTCCAGCGGCAGGAAGCGCAGCGGCATTTCACGGGCCAGCGCCGACAGGGCGGGGGTCGGCACTCCCCCGGCCCAGATCAGCGCGTCGACCGTGCCCGTGCGCAGCGCCGCCACCGAGGCGGCGAGGCCGAACTGCCGTTGCCGTACCGACCGCTTCCCGGTCAGTCCGGTCACCCGGAGCAGCCGGTTCGCCAGCACCTGCCCGCCGGAGCCCGCCGCGCCGGTGGCGACCGAACGGCCCGCGAGATCCCCCACGGACCGCACGGGTCCGTCGGCCGGTACGACCAGGTGCGTGTAGTTGACGTAGACGCGGGCGAGAGCCGTCACGGCGGCCCGGCTCGAGAACGGCTCCCGCCCCCGCACGGCGTCCTCGGCGGCGTCCGCCATCGCCAGGCCCAGGTCCGCCGATCCGGCGCCGAGTCTGCGGAGGTTGTCCACGCTGGCCGAGGTGCTGAGCGGGGTGATGTGCAGCCGGGGGACGGCCTGTGCGGCCTGCGCGGCCAGTGCCTTGCCGAAGGCGTTGTACGGCCCGCCGGGCGCCCCCGTCGCGAGCCTGAGCCGCCAGTCGGGTCCGCCGTCCCCGGAGCAGCCGGCCAGGGCGAGGGTCGGGGCGCCGAGGACCGCGGCCTCCAGCAGGCCGCGGCGGCTCATCGGTCGACCGGTCACGCCCGCAGCGTAGCCGCTCCGCGCGGACCGGACGCTCCACTCCCGCGTGGCCCGCGACGAGAGCGTGGCACTATCCTTGCGCCCTCAAACACGGGTAGGAGAAGGGACATCGGCGTGGCGATGAAGGCCTTGCGTTCGGCGTTGGAAGCGATCTATGTACGGCGCCTGAACCGCAAGCTGGAGGGCCTGCCCCGGCCGCGGCACGTGGCGATCATGCTGGACGGGAACCGGCGCTGGGCCAGGGGTGCGGGACATCAGGACGTACGCGAGGGCTACCGCGTCGGCGGCGCGAAGGTCACGGACTTCCTGCACTGGTGCACCAACGCCGGCATCAAGCACGTCACGCTGTGGATGCTGTCCGACGACAACCTCCACCGGCCGGCCGACGAACTCGGTCCCCTGCTCGACATAATCGAGGAGACCGTCCAGCGCATCTGTGTCGCAGGAGAGCCCTGGGAGATCGAGATCATCGGCGCGCTCGACCTGCTGCCCGGGAACACCGCCCGCGTCCTCAAGGAGGCCGCGGCCCTCACCCACGGCCGCGGCGGGCTGAAGGTCGACGTCGCCGTCGGCTACGGCGGCCGCCGGGAGATCGTCGACGCCGTCAAGGCGGCCTTCGACAAGCACATCAGCGCAGGGGGCGACCCCACGGAGCTGGCCGCCGACTTCGACCTGGAGCACATCACCGACAACCTGTACTCGCCGGCCGGGCACGACACCGACTTCATCATCCGCACCTCCGGCGAACAGCGGCTCTCCGGCTTCCTGTTGTGGCAGTCCGCCTACGCCGAGGTGCACTTCGTCGACGTCCTGTGGCCGGCGTTCCGCGAGATCGACCTGCTGCGGGCCCTGCGGTCGTACGCCGCCCGGGAGCGCCGTTACGGTCGCTGACCGGCGCGGTGGAGGTCGCGGAGCAGGGCGGTCTCAGGTCATTCCCCGCCGACCGTCGCGAGAAGGCTGGCGACCAGGGGGTTCGGGTCGGTCGTGCGCCAGGCCACGGCGACCCGGGTGCGGGCGGTGTCGGGGGCGATCCCGCGGAACGCGACGCCCTTGAGGCGGATGCGCCGGGTACTGGCCGGGGCCAGGGAGACGCCCAGACCGGTTTCCACGAGGGCGCAGACGGTCTGCCATTCCACCGCGTGCTGGGCCGTCCGGGGTGTGAAGCCCGCCTCCGTGCACAAGCCGGTGATCCGGTCGTACAGCCCGGGGCCGACCGCCCGGGGCAGAAGCACGAACGGCGAGTCGGCCAACTGCGCCACCCGTACGGTCCGTTGGGCGGCCAAGGGGTGGGCGGCCGGGAGCACGGCCACGAAAGGCTCGCTGAGGACCGTCCTGAAGCCGATCTCCTGCTCGTCGGCGGGTGGTTCGCGCAGCAGGCCGATGTCGATGGTCTTGTCGTGCAGGGCTGCCAGCTGCGGCGCGGTGGTCATCTCGTGGATGTCCAGGTGCACATCGGGGAAGCGCTGCCGGAAGGTGCGCAGCAGTCCGGGCAGGACGGTCAGGGCGAGGGAGGCGGCGAAACCGATGCGCAACCGGCCGGCCCGGCCGCTGCCGACGGCGCGGGCCGCGGCCAGGCCGTCCGCGAGGTCGTTGAGGGCCCGCCGGGCGGCCGGGAGCAGTTCGCGGCCGGCCGGAGTGAGCGCGACGTGTCCCGGCTCGCGGCTGAACAGCGCATGTCCGACCTTGTCCTCCAGGCGGCGGATCTGCTGGCTCAGCGGTGGCTGGGCGATGCCGAGCCGGGCGGCCGCGTGGCCGAAGTGGAGTTCCTCGGCGAGCACGACGAAGGCGTGCAGCTGCGCGAGGGGAAGTTCGGGGCGCTTCATACGCCTAGAGATATCAGGTCATGCCCCAGGCAGTATTAGACGTATCGATACAGGTCACCTAGCGTTCGGCGCATGACAGAGCGACGTGCGATCCTCAGCGGCTCGGCCTTCGAGGAGCAGATCGGGTATGCCCGTGCCGTGGTGGACGGCGACTGGGTCCATGTGTCCGGGACGACCGGGTTCGACTACGCCACCATGACCATCTCCGACGACGTGGTGGAACAGGCCGAGCAGTGCCTCCGCAACGTCGGTGCCGCGCTGACCGAGGCGGGCTGCGGTTTCGCGGACGTCGTACGGGTGCGTTACCTGCTGCCCGACCGCGAGGACTTCGAGCCCTGCTGGCCGGTGCTGCGCCGCTGCTTCGGCGAGGTCCGCCCGGCCGCGACGATGCTCGTCTGCGGCCTCGCCGACCCTCGCATGAGGATCGAGATCGAGGTGTACGCGCGGCGGCCGCTCAGCTGACGGGCCGTGGGATGCCGTGTGCGTACGGCTCGATCTCCGGATAGAGGGGCATCCGGGCACCGTAGCGTCGTCCCGGCCCCCCGGTCGCCCTCGTTTCGCCCCGGACAGGTCGATCGCCCGGTCGACGTCCTGTGGCTGCACGACGCGCAGGATGCCTTCGAGGAGGTAGGGGTCGGCGTGCGGGAGGGAGATCTGCATCCCGTCCTCGGCCGGGCGGTTGCGCGTGCAGCGGGGGACGACGGCCTCGGCGCGCGTCGAGTTCCCGGTCAGGCAGGTCTTCGCCGGCGCGGTCAGCAGTCGCAGGGCGGCTTCCCGGTACTCGGGCCTGCCCGTCGCCGCGGACAGGGCCAGCAGAACGCAGGCCGTGACCGCGCCGGCGGAGGCGTCCTTGACGTCGTACGGCTGCTGGGGCGCCCGGTGGTCCCACACGGGTACGTGCCGGGTGACACGCCGGTTCCGGTGGGCAGGACGACCAGGCCGTGCGTGGTTCCGGTGAGCGCGGACTCGTCCTCCTCGCAAGTGCCGAGCCCCTGTGCTGCGACTGTCGGTCCCCGCGGGCTTCAGGTCGCGGTGTGCGATGCGGTAGCGGTCCCTCTTCGTGGCGAGGTACGCACGCGCGCCGCCCGCCGGTGTCGTGGCCGCCGGTGCCTGTTCGTGGATGCCGTCCACCAGGGCCGGTGTGGCCGTCCGCTGACCCGCGATCAGCTCGTTCGGGCCCGACGGTGCCGTCCCCGCGGTCGCCGCGTCGGCGGGAACCGCCGATACGACGAGTGCGGCGACACCCAGGAGCGCCGCCGCACCGGATAGGCCGCTTCATAGTTCATCAACAGGGCGCAGGGGACGAGAGGTGAAATCCGGCCCAGGGGAACGAGGGGTTCCGGTGGGACCGTTCGGACGCCTGTCCCAGATGTACCCCGGAATTGTCCGTGATCGGTAACAGAGGGATCCCGCGGCCCACTTATCCCGTCCTGACAGGTGCACGGGGTACCTACCAACACGGCGAGGAGCGGGGCGGACATGGCACGGCATGGCGGGCGGGGATGGTACGGCCGGGTGGTCGCGGCGGCGCTCGGAGTGACGGCGGTGGCCGCCGCCACGTCGGTGTGGACCGCGCAGGCCGGCCAGACCGGCGGACACCAGGCGGCGCACCCCGTCGCCAAGAAGGCGGTTCCCGTGTCCGCCACGATCGTCCACGCCTCCGACGGCGGCGACCACGCGGTCAACATCACCATCGACGACGGCCCCGACCCGCAGTGGACTCCGCAGGTGCTGCAGGTACTCAAGGACAACGGCGTGAAGGCGACGTTCTGCGTGGTCGGCACCCAGGCGGAGGCGCACCCCGACATGGTCAAGCGGGTGGTGGCGGCCGGGCACCGGCTGTGCGACCACACGGTGTCGCACGACACCACCATGGACAAGAAGTCCGAGGCCTACCAGTCGCAGCAGATCCTCGACGCCGAGCGCCAGATCACGAAGGCCTCCGGGGGCGTACGGCCGATGTACTACCGGGCCCCGGGCGGCGCGTTCACCCCGTACAGCCGGCACCTCGCGGCCTCGCACGGGATGCGGCCGCTGGGCTGGAACGTCGACTCCAAGGACTTCGAGCGGCCCGGCACCGACGCCATCATCACCACCGTCAAGGGCGAGTTGCACAACGGCCCGACCCTGCTCTTCCACGACGCCGGCGGCGACCGCTCCCAGACCGTGGCCGCGCTGCGCACCCTGCTGCCGTGGCTGAAGCAGCAGGGGTACTCCTTCGGATTCCCCGTTCGCTGAACAGGCCGCGGCTGCCCGCTGCTTCAGACCTCGGCCCCGGCGACGACGGTCCGCAGCGCCTCGCTCACCACGGGCCAGGCCGCCGAGTCGGGGTCGATCACGTCGAAGTGACCGGCCCCGGGCAGCTCGTGGAGTGTGGCGCCCGCCCGTGCGGCGTACCGGCGGGCCATGGCGACGGGCAGCGACTCGTCCAGGGTGCCATGGACCACGACCGTACGGCCGACGGGGACGCCCAGGGCTGCCGGGTCGGCAGCGGCGTACCGGTCCGGGACCTGCTCCCTTGCACCACCGAGAAAGGCGGCGACGGCGCCCCGGCCGCTGCCCAGTTGGTCGGCCCACGCCAGGTCCGCGGTGGGGGCGAGGGCGAGCACGCCGAGAACGGCGGGCGGGGTTTCGGTCCGGCCGGGTGCGCCGTCGGGCACCCGGTGCCGGAGCGCGGCCCACAGGGCGAGATGGCCGCCGGCCGAGTGCCCGGCGTAGACCACGCGCGCCGGGTCGGCCCGACGATGAGCCCTTCGACCGGGGCGCACGGTCGGGGCACGTCACTCGCGTACCCCTGAGCGCAACACGGCAATCCGGTCGCTTCCACGCCGCCCGTGGCCGACGACCTCGGTCACAGCACTAGAAGCGGACCTCCGCGCAGGCTCGCCCGCGGGACTCGGGACGACCGTCGACGTGCTCCCGGCCCTCGGCGCGGAGCGGCGGCCAGAACTGCTGCGACGACTCCCCGCCCAGAGCTTTTGGCTCACCGAGCGGCCCTGACCGAGCGGCGCCGGAAGACCTCCGGTGAACCCGGGGGGAATTCCTGGTCAATGAATCGTTGGGACGGCTGTTCGGATGCGGCGGGCTGCCTAGCATGAGGCCGTCCCGCGGGCGTTCGCACAGCTGTTGCGCTCAGCCGCGTGGACGTCTGCGTACGTCGTTCCGGAAAGGCTCGCCATGCCGTTGCCCCGCCTCGGCTCGCGGCCGGTCGCTCTCCGAACGGCTGGAGTGCTGCTCCTCGCCTTCGCCCTCGCCGTGGGAGGGACCCTGCTGGCGCTCTCCCTCGTGGGCGGGCGCCCCGCACGGGCCGTACGGTCCGTCACGGTCGAGGTCTCGCCGAGCCGCTGCGGCCGCGGCTGGAGCCGGCCGGCGCCCGGGGTGCAGACCTTCGACCTGCACAACGCCTCCGACGGTGCCGCCGAGGTCTACCTCGAGGACCCGGGCAGCCAGGTGGTGTACGGCGAGGTGGAGGGCATCGGCCCCGGTACGACACGGCAGTTGACCGTCCGGCTGGGCAGGGGCACGTACGCCTTCAAGTGCGTGCCAGACGACGCCGACGCCGTCACCGGGCCCAGCGTCCGCGTCACGTCGGGGCGGCGCGGCCCGGGGGCGGCCCCCGTCACCGAGCACGACCTGATCCCGCCCGCCCTCGCCTACCAGAAGTGGGTCGGCGGCGGTCTGGACGAACTGGTCCGGCTGACGGCGAAGCTGGGCCGGGACATCGACCACGGCGACCTCGCCGGTGCCCGGACCGCCTGGCTGCCGGCCCATCTGGAGTACGAGCGGCTGGGGGCGGCGTACGACGCCTTCGGGGACGCGGACGGGCAGATCGACGGCACGGACGCGGGGCTGCCCGGCAGGGTGGGCGACCGGGGCTTCACCGGGTTCCACCGCATCGAGTACGGGCTGTGGCACGGGCAGTCGGCGGGCCGCCTGCGCGCCCCGGCGGCGGCGCTGGTCAAGGCGGTGACCGGGCTGCGGGACAGCTGGTCGCAGACCCGCATGGATCCCGCCCAGCTCGGTCTGCGCGCGCACGAGATCCTGGAGAACACCGTGCAGTTCGAGCTGACCGGCCGGACCGACTACGGCAGCGGCAGCAACCTCGCGACCGCACGCGCCAACCTCGACGGCACCCGCGAGGTGCTGTCCCGGCTGCGCCCCCTGCTCACCACCCGGTACGCCGACCTGCCCGGCCTCGACCGGGACCTGGACCACACGCAGCACCTGCTCGACCGGTTCCGGCACGGCGGGCGCTGGACCGCGCCGGCCGCCCTGCCCCGCGCCGGGCGGGAGCGCGTCGACTCGGCCTTCGGCGACCTGGTCGAGCGGCTCGCGTCGGTGGCGAGCCTGTGCGATCCCCGGAGGACGGCGTGAGCGGAACCCAACGACCCGACGGAGTGGGCAGGCGCGGCTTCCTGCGCGGCGCGGCCCTTGCGGGAGCGGGGCTCGCCACCGGTGCCGCCGCACCTGCGACGGCCGTCGTCCCCTTCCACGGCGCCCACCAGGCATCCGTGCTCGCGCCCTCGCGGCGGACCAGCGTGTTCGTGTCGCTCGACGTGACCGCCGAGCACCGCGCGGACCTGACCGCCCTGCTGCGCACCCTCACCGGCCGGGCCCGTTTCCTGGCCTCGGGCGGGACGCCGTCCCCGGTGGGCATCACCGGGCCGCCCGCGGACTCCGGCATCCTGGGCGACCGGCTGCCCTCGGGCGCGCTGGACGTGACCGTCGGGGTGGGCGCCTCGCTCTTCGACGACCGGTTCGGGCTGGCCGCGCTGCGGCCCCGGCGGCTGACCGCCATGCCCGCCTTCCCGGACGACGACCTGCGGTCCGAGTGGTGTCACGGCGACCTCAGCCTCCACCTGCACGCCGACGACCCGGACACCGCCCTGCACGCCCTGCGCGACATCGCCCGGCACACCCGGGGCGGTATGCAGGTCCGCTGGCGCCTGGACGGCTTCACCAGTCCGCCCCGGCCCTCCGGCACCCCGCGCAATCTGATGGGGTTCAAGGACGGCACCGCCAACCCGGACGCGAACGGCGTCCAGGAGATGGACCGTCTGGTCTGGGTGGGCAAGGGCATGGGCGAACCGGACTGGGCGGTCGGCGGCAGCTACCAGGTCGTCCGGCTGATCCGGATGCTGGTGGAGTTCTGGGACCGGGTCCCGCTGAGCGAGCAGGAGCGGATGTTCGGCCGGGCCCGCTTCACCGGCGCACCGCTGGACGGCGACCACGAGCACGACACGCCGAAGTACGCGGACGATCCCAAGGGCGACGTCATCCCGCTGGACGCCCACATCCGCCTCGCCAACCCCCGCACGGCCGCCACCGCCGACCAGCGCATCCTGCGCCGCGCCTACAACTACGACCGGGGCATGGACGGCAACGGCAACCTCGACATGGGTCTGCTGTTCACCTGCTACCAGCAGGATCCGGTACGGCAGTTCGAGACCGTGCAGCACCGGCTGGCGGGCGAGCCGCTCACCGACTACATCAGCCCGTTCGGCGGCGGCTACTTCTTCGCCCTGCCCGGCGTGCGGGACGCGACGGACTGGTACGGGCGTGCCCTGCTGGGCTGAGCCGGTCCGGACAACTCGGCAGGCAGGCGGGTCAATTCACCGTCAAGGTTTGCCCCAGCATCCCTGACCCGGTGTTCACTCCCACGCCACCGCTCCTCCGCCGACGCGCCCCACCGCGGGCGCAGCATCCGTGCTCGTACGACGCACAGACGTTCCTGCCCGGAGGGTGAACCAGCATGGCCAGCAGAGGAAGACGAGCGGCGACACGGAGCATCACGGCGCTCGCCGGAGCGGCGGCGCTCACGGTGCTCGGCAGCATCGCGCCCGGCTGGGCGGCGGTGCCCTCCGGGCACTCCTCGACCGCGACGCCCGTCAAGCACATCGTCGTGATCTTCGACGAGAACGTCTCCTTCGACCACTACTTCGCCACCTACCCGAAGGCCGCCAACACGGACGGCACGAAGTTCAAGGCGTCGAGGAACACCCCGAAGAACATCGACACCCTGGCCCACGCCGGGCTGCTCAGGACGAACCCCAACCAGTACACGCCGAAGCGGCTCTCCCCCGCCCAGGCGATGACGTGCGACCAGAACCACTCCTACGGGGCCGAGCAGTACGCGGCGAACGGCGGCAAGGCCGACCAGTACGTGCAGAACACCGAGGTCGACAAGTGCAGCGGGGGCCTGTTCGGCGAGCCCGGCCTCGTCATGGACTACTACGACGGCAACACCGTCACCGCGCTGTGGAACTACGCCCAGCACTACTCCCTGTCCGACCGTGCCTTCAGCTCGGTCTACGGCCCCTCCACGCCAGGTGCGCTCAACCTGGTCTCCGGTCAGACGCACGGCGTGGTCTCCGTCGACCCGGCCACCGGCAAGCGGACGGCGACGCCCGACCCGTACGCCGTCAAGTCGCCCGACGCGAAGGGCGTGGGCACGGTGGTCAACGACCCCGACCCGGCCTTCGACGACTGCTCCGGCAAGGACCACACCAGCACCAACGCGCTGGCGGCCATGCAGGGCGCCAACATCGGTGACATGCTCAACGCGAAGAAGGTCTCCTGGGGCTGGTTCCAGGGCGGCTTCCGGCCCTCGACCGCGTGGAACGGGACGTCCGGGTCGTACGCCAAGTGCGACACCACGCACACCAACGTGGGCGGAGCGGCCGTCGCCGACTACAGCCCGCACCACAACCCGTTCTCGTACTACAGGTCGACGGCCAACCCGCACCACTTGCCGCCGAAGAGCGTCTCCGAGATCGGCCACGACGGACGGGCCAACCACAACTACGACCTGACCGACTTCACCGCCGCCGTCAAGGCGGGCAAGCTCCCGGCCGTCAGCTTCGTGAAGGCCGGCGCGTACCAGGACGGCCACGCCGGCTACTCCGACCCGCTCGACGAACAGCACTTCCTCGTCAAGCAGATCAACGCGATCCAGAGCTCGCCGCAGTGGAAGTCGACCGCGGTCGTCGTCGCATACGACGACTCCGACGGCTGGTACGACCACGCGTACGCCGCCCCGCGCAACGGCTCGAAGGACACCTCACTCGGCTCCAACGGCAAGGCCACCGACAGCCCCACCTGCCAGAACGGTCCGAAGGCGTCCGGCGGTTACGCCGACCGCTGCGGCCCGGGCACCCGCGAGCCGCTGCTCGTGATCTCGCCGTACAGCAAGGTCGACAAGGTCGACCACACGCTGACCGACCAGGCATCCATCACCCGGTTCATCGAGGACAACTGGCACACCGGCCGGGTCGGCGACCACTCCTTCGACGCGACGGCCGGCTCCCTGGCGGGCATGTTCGACTTCCGGCACCCGAACAACAAGCAGGTGCTGCTGAACTCGGACGGCTCGGTGAAGTCCGTCGGACCCGTCAAGCACGTCGCCCCGGTGGCCACGAGCATCACACCCGGCCCGGCGATGCAGAACACGGCTGCCACCACCGGCACTTCGGGGATCCCGGCCCTCCCGGTCGGCCTCGGCGTGGGCGCCCTGCTGGCCGCCGGCGTCACGGGCACCTACCTCACGCTGCGCCGCAGGCAGCAGGCCTGACCGGCACCGCTCCCCACGAGTGCGCCCCCGACCGACGTCCGGGGGCGCACTCGGCTCAGGCTCTGTCCCCGGGGAGCCGGCCCAGCAGGGTCGGTCCGAGGGCGATCCCGGCGAGGATCTGGCCGATCACCACCGGCTGCCCGAGCCGCCGGGCCAGGCTGTCAGAGCTTGTCTGTCATGTCTCCCCATACATGTGTTCGTGAGCATACAAGTGACCCATGAAACAGGTGTGTTGTGCGGGCGGGCTATGCGAAGTCGAGGCCCCGGCCGCACGGTGAGCCTCGTAAAAAACGCTGGTCAATCGCAGGTCGGGGTGTTGAGATGGCCCGATGTACGATCATGCGTCGCCGACCGTGGACCGGGGCCGGTACGCGGACGCGGTGACTCCCTGGGAGCAGGAGTCCTGGCGTACCGCGGCCCTCGGCTGGGTGGAGGCCGGGCTTGCGGCACACGGGCTGCGGGTGACCGGCCGGCCGCGGGTGCGGCTGCGGCCGTGGTCCGTCCTGGTGCGGGTGCCCGTGGCCGGGCGTACGGCCGTGTGGTTCAAGGCGAATCCCCCGGCCAGCGGTTTCGAGGGCGCGCTGACCGCCGCGCTGGCCCGCTGGGTGCCGGAGCACGTCCTGGAGCCGCTCGCGGTCGACGCCGACCGTGGCTGGTCCTTGCTGCCGGACGGGGGTGACCTCTTCCGGGACGTGCTCGATCGGAAGGCCGTGGAGCCCCGCGCCTGGGAGGACCTTCTCCGCCGGTACGCGAGCATGCAGCACGCCCTGGTTCCGCACGCGCGCGAGATCGAGCGGCTGGGTGTCCCGAGCGCCCGGACCACGGAACTGCCCGAGATCTTCGACAAGTTGCTCGCCGAGAACACGGCATTGCGGCCGGACGAACGCGCGCTGCTCGACGCGCTCCGGCCCCGCCTCCTGGACTGGTGCGCCGAACTCGCGGCCTCGGGCATCGCCGACTCCCTCGACCACTCGGATCTGCACGACGGCCAGCTGTTCAACCCGGAACCGGGCCGGTACACCTTCTTCGACTGGGGCGACGCCGCCGTCTCCCACCCGTTCTGCAGCCTGCAGGTCACCGCCCAGCGGGCCTGCGGCCGGTACGGGCCCGACGTGCTGCCGCGCCTGCGCGACGCTTACCTGGAGCCCTGGACGGGAGCCGGACACACGGCGGCGGAACTCCGGCGCGCGGTGAACCTCGCGTGGCGGCTGAGCGCCCTGGGGCGTGCCCGCGCCTGGGGCCGTGTGTTCCCGACCGCACCCGGAAACGCTCCCCTGGCCGCGCAGAGCGCCCGCACGCTGCTGGAGCTCACCGAGGCTCCTGCCTTCCAGGCGACCGGACACCACTCGTACGGCACAACGCCCGGCTCCCCGCCCCGGGTGCCGTGATCACGGTGTGCCGCCGGTTCCGTCCGCTGCCGGTGGCGCCGGCCCGGCGTCGTCGCGCGGTTGCGGGAGGCGGAGCCGGATCGGGAGGCTGGGTGGGGGACGAACCGGGCCGGATCCGGGAGGCGTGGTGATTCCAGCACACGGCATACCGACCGTGGACCGCCGGCGCTTCCTGGCCCTGTGCGCGGGCACGGGCCTGGGCATGGCGGCCGCCTGTGCGCCCGCGCCCCCGCCCGCGCACCCCCGCCGGGACACGGGGCTGCGGCCGGAGGCCGAACAGGACGCCCCGGGCACCGCCGACTGGCGGATCCGCTCGGCGGGCCCGCCGGACGCGGTGACCGGCTACACGGACCAGGTGAGCGTCACGCCCGGCCAGGAATGCCGCCTGCACGTGTCGACCACCGCCTCCTCGTTCCGGGTCTCGGCGTTCCGCGTCGGCTGGTACGGCGGCAGGCAGGCCCGCCTCATATGGACCTCACCGCGCATACCCGGCCGCGCCCAGCCGCCCCCGCACCTGCTGCCCGCCACCCGCACCGTGCGCGCCGACTGGCCCGCCGCACTGAACCTGGACACCACCGGGTGGCCGGAGGGCGCGTATCTGCTGCGGCTGGAGGCCGACACCGGTCACCAGCGGCACATCCCGCTGATCGTCCGCTCCGCCGAAGGCACGGGCCGCACGGTCCTGCTGCACGCCCCGGCCACCTGGCAGGCCTACAACCGCTGGGGAGGTTACAGCCTCTACGCGGGATCCTCGGGCGCGTACGCCACCCGGTCGCTCGCGGTCAGCTTCGACCGTCCCTACGACGGCAACGGCGCCGAGAAGTTCCTGGTCCACGAGTGGGCGCTGGTGGTGCTGGCCGAACGCCTGCGCATCCCGCTCGCCTACACCACCGGCGTCGACCTCCACCGGGACCCGTCGGTGCTCCGCGGCGCGCACACCGTCGTCTGTCTGGGGCACGACGAGTACTGGACGCCCGAACAGCGGGCGTACGTCACCCGCGCCCGGGACGCCGGGACGAACGTGGCCTTCCTCGGCGCGAACACCTGCTTCCGCCGGGTCCGTCTGGAGGACGGGGAGCGGGCGAGCGACCGTACGGTGATCTGCTACAAGACGTCCTACCGCGCCGACCCCTGTTATGCGTCCGACCCGGCGCTGGTCACCACCGACTACCGCAGCCCGCCCGCCGCCGACCCGGAGTCCTCGCTCACCGGCGTCCTGTACGAGGGCTATCCGGTCGACGCCCCCCATGTCGTGCACGCCGCCGATCACTGGCTGTACGACGGCACCGGCGTACGCCCAGGCGACGCCTTCGCCCATCTGGTGGGCGTCGAGTACGACCGTGTCATGCCCGTCTCCCCCGCTCCCGGCCCCCTGGAGATCACCGCGCACTCCCCCGTCGTCTGCGCCGGCCGCCCCAGTCACAGCGACTCGGCGTACTACACGGCTCCGAGCGGTGCCGGGGTGTTCGCGACCGGCACCATGCGCTGGGTGGAGGGCCTGCTCGCCGGCACCGGAGAGCTCGACCGCGACCACGGCATGGACGGCCGCACGCGCGCGTTCGTCACGCGCACCACGGAGAACCTGCTGCGCACCTTCGCGCGGGGCCCGGCGATCCGCACCGGCCCGCCACCGCGTCCGAACGTGGACGAGGTGTACGGCGGCACGGTCTGACGGCGGCCACCGGGCCCCGCCTCACTGTGCCTGGTACCCCGTGGCGCGGAGCCGGTCCCTGCGGGCGAGGTTGTAGAGCCGCAGCAGGTGCTTGGCCACGGCACAGGGCGCGGCGTCGGCATGGCACTGGCGGCACGTGTGCACGTGCTGTTCGTAGGTGAAGCGAGCGCTTTCCAGCGGATCGTTGTGCGCGTCGTTGAGAGAGGACATGGAGATCTCCGGGCAGGGCGCGTCCTGGGACCGCGCCGAGTTGACTGACTGGTACACCCGAAGCAAAGGTCATCATGTTACTTGCGGTACTGGGAAACTGGCCGGTAACCGCGCCTGACCTGGCCGGGGTTGTGCGGTCAGTGGCCTCCCGAGGGCTGGTCGCACCCATCGTGGTCGGGGTAGCCGCCGAAGGCGTCCGCCTTGGTCGTGGCGCCGTCCAGGGTCCCCGCCAGGCTTCCTTCCACGCACACCGGGTAGTCGTCGACCTGGATGAGGAAGCCGACGCCGCCCTCGCCGGGGTACACCTGCACCTGTCCGCCGGAGTACCCGAGGCCGATGAGGGTCTTGCGGACGCTCTCGGGACTGAACTGCCCGCGCCTGCGCTGTGGTTCGAGCGCCTCCCGGACGCGCGCGACGACCGCGAGGCCCCGGCAGCGGCGCTTGCCGTGCAGTTCGAAGGGCACCATGAAGCCGTGGTTCTCGGCGTAGTGGTCGGTCGGCGGGCCGGTGGGGCTCGGGATGGCCGTGGACGGCTACGGCGAGGCGGTGGGGCTCTCGCCGGGGCACGGAAAGTCCTTGGGGGTGCTCGGCGTCGCCACCGCGCTGCGCGAGGGCCCGCCCGCGCCGGCGTCGTCCCCGGCCCGCTGGGTGCCGCACCCGGCGGCCAGCACGGCCAGTAACGCCACCGGAACCATCCCGGCCCGGGCCCCCGTCGTCCTGATCTTCGTCATGCGCCGATCCTGGCCGATGCCCGGCCCGGCGTCATGAGTTCTCGTACTCAGAAGGCGAGCCGCTTCAGCCGATCTCGGCCCGCTTCTCCCGCGGGGCTCGGGCGTGGTCCACGAAGGCGGTCAGGCCCACTTCGAAGGCCCGGCCGGCCCGGCCCTCGCCCACCGCGGCGAGCGCCTCGGCGAGGCGGGGTGTCGGGGCCGGGTCCGTCAGCTCCCACTGGCCCTGACCGCCGCCGGGGTGACCGGGCCGCGCTCCTTCGCCCAGCGCGCGGAGGTGGTGTGCGATGCCGAAAGCCGGCCCACCGGTCACCGCTGGGCTCGGACTGGCCCATCGCGCACTACGACGTACGGGCCGTACCGGCGACCGCCCCTCACCCCAAGGGCGCCGGCGCACATCGGCCCGGGCTCACGCCGCCGCAGGCGCGGGAGGGCTGCACCGGCCACGCGGCCGCCGCAGCCGGCGACTCCGGCGTGGCCGGCCCCATCGCACCCGGCCGACGCGCCGACCTGACCGCCCCGTCCGTGAACCCCGTACTCGCTCCCGGCGACGAACTGACCGACGGGCCGGTCGTGTTGACGATGACGAGCGGCCACCTGGTGCACCGGGGCGGGTGGCCGAGCACCCCGTCAGGCGCACATCAGTCCCCCGTCAGCGACTCCTGCCACTCTCCTTCATGTGAACGGCACGGGAAACCGGACGCCGGGAACAGGGAGAGGTGCCCGGAGTGGCTGATCGGGGACCAGCGAGCACGGCTCAAGGTCGGGCCCCCCGGGGCCCACGCAGGTTCAAATCCTGCCCTCTCCGCCAGAATGTGCAGGTGAACGACTACCGCCCGGTCCAGCGGGACCCTGCTCCGGAGTGGTACGGACGCCTCCACGTCCGGACCACCGGCCTCTCCGCGGCCGCGTGGCTCACCGAACGCACCCCGGGGTACGCCGCCATGGGCACGGTCGCGGGCGTCGCCGCGCCCGGCTTCCCGGCCTACGCGAGGATCCTGCATCCGGCCTCCCTGGACGAGCGGCCGGTGCGCTGGTCGACGGTGGCCGCCGCGCACGGCACCCGGGTGACCCCGACCACGCGCTGGCACGAGGTCGTCGGGATGGACCAGGACTACCTCAACCGCTCCGACTACGGCCTGCCCGGCGTGTGGGACGAGCATCCGGGCGAGGGACCGACCCCGCCCGATGTCGCCCGAGCCCTGATCCCCGTGCTGGGCCGGCACACCCGCACGCCGGAGCGCTGCTGGTTCGGCCTGTGGTGCGGGTACGGGCGGTGGGAGTTCGACGGGATCCCCACGTTCGCGACACCCGGCCGGGACGAGGTGCTGCTCGCCGGGCGCCTGGCCGACGCCGTCTCTCCACCGGCCTTGGACGAGTTCGCCGAGCTGCCCGACCTGTGGTGGCCCGAGGACCGCGCCTGGTGCGTGGGCGGTGACGTGGACCTGGCCAGCACGTACGTCGGTGGATCCCCGCAGCTCATCGCCGAGTTGCTGTCCGACCCGGAGCTGGAGGCCCACGCCGTGGCCGCGGGCGACGCGGTCGCCTGAGCACCACGTCTCCTGCCCTTTCGGCTACTGCCGGACGAAACATTTCGATGTCAACTCCGAATGATGCGAGAGGTATTGACGTCGCCAGTACCCCTCCTATCATCCTGAGCGTCCGGGGCTACGATCGGCGTTCGATTATCCGAACATCCCGGAATCGAGCTGCGTTCTGTCATGCCCTTGTCATTCACCACAGCATCCGACCGTACGAGGAGAACCATGAAGTTTCCGACGAGGCCCTGCCGGCGCCGGGCCTCCCTCTTAGGCCTGCTGGTCGCCGGCACGCTCCTGGCGACCGGAACGGCCGGGGCCACGCCCACGGCCGTGAAGGCGAGCACCCTCGGTGCTCAAGCCGCCCAGTCGGGACGGTACTTCGGGACCGCCGTGGCCGCGGGCAAGCTCGGCGACGGGACGTACTCGACGATCCTGGACCGCGAGTTCAGCATGGTCACGCCCGAGAACGAGATGAAGTGGGACACCACCGAACGGTCCCGCGGCTCGTTCAACTTCGGCCCCGCCGACCAGATCGTGAGCCACGCCACCGCGCACGGACAGCGCGTGCGCGGCCACACGCTGGTCTGGCACTCCCAACTGCCCAGCTGGGTCAGCGGTATCACGGACGCGAACACCCTGCGCAGCGTGCTGAACAACCACATCACCACGCTGATGAACCACTACAAGGGCAAGGTCTACGCCTGGGACGTGGTCAACGAGGCCTTCGCCGACGGCGGCAGCGGGCAGCACCGCAGCTCGGTCTTCCAGAACGTGCTGGGGGACGGCTTCATCGAGCAGGCGTTCCGCACCGCCCGGTCGGCCGATCCGTCGGCCAAGCTCTGCTACAACGACTACAACATCGAGAACTGGACGGACGCCAAGACCCAGGGCGTCTATCGCATGGTCCGCGACTTCAAGTCCCGGGGCGTGCCCATCGACTGCGTCGGCTTCCAGAGCCACTTCGCCGGCTCCGGGCCGCCTGCGAGCTTCCGGACCACACTGGCGAACTTCGCCGCGCTGGGTGTGGACGTGCAGATCACCGAGCTGGACATCGCGCAGGCGTCCCCGACGGCGTACGCGAACACCGTCAAGGCCTGCATGAACGTGTCCCGCTGCACCGGCATCACGGTCTGGGGCATCCGGGACAGCGACTCCTGGCGCAGCGGCGAGAACCCGCTGCTCTTCGACGGCTCGGGCAACAAGAAGGCCGCCTACACTTCCGTGCTGTCCGCCCTCGGCGGAGCGGCCGCGGCCACGGCACGGCCGGCGAAGGCCGCCGCTCTTCCCGCCGGCTTCGGCTGGAGCTCCAGCCGCCCGCTGATCTCCCCGAAGCCGGACTCCACCCACACCATCGCCGGGATCAAGGACCCGTCCGTGGTCCGCTACAACGGGAAGTGGCACGTGTTCGCCAGCGTCGCCGGTTCCTCCGGGTACAACCTGGTGCACCTGAGCTTCAGCGACTGGTCCCAGGCCGGCTCCGCCAGCCATCACTACCTGGACCGCACGGCGATCGGCAGCGGATACCGGGCCGCGCCCCAGGTCTTCTACTACGCGCCGCAGAAGCTGTGGTACCTCGTCTACCAGACCGGGAACGCGTCGTACTCCACCAACCCGGACATCAGCAACCCCGACGGATGGAGCGCGCCGCGCAACTTCTACGCGTCCATGCCGGACGTGATCAAGCAGAACATCGGCAACGGCTACTGGGTCGACATGTGGGTGATCTGCGACAGCGCCGACTGCTATCTCTTCTCGTCGGACGACAACGGGCACCTCTACCGCTCGCAGACCACCGTCGGCCAGTTCCCGAACGGCTTCACCAACACCACGATCGCCGCCCAGGACTCCAACAGGTACGCGCTGTTCGAGGCGAGCAACGTGTACAAGGTGCAGGGGAGCAACCAGTACCTGCTGATCGTCGAGGCCATCGGCTCCGACGGGCGCCGCTACTTCCGTTCCTGGACCTCCACCGGCCTCGCCGGTTCCTGGACGCCGCTGGCCGCGTCCGAGACCAACCCGTTCGCCCGGGCGAGCAACGTCACCTTCCCGTCGGGCTCCTGGACCAAGGACATCAGCCACGGCGAGATGATCCGCGCCGGGTACGACCAGACGCTCACCATCCCGGCCTGCGGACTCCAGTACCTCTACCAGGGGTTGAACCCGAACGCGACCGGCGACTACAACACCCTGCCGTGGCGGCTGGGCCTGCTCACCCAGACCAACTCCCCCTGCTGAACACGGGAGCCGGCCCCGCGCGCGTGGGTGCGCGGGGCCGGCTCACGGGTCGGCTAGGGCGTGACGACACTGCCGCCGAACGTCACCACGAGGTGGCCGTCCGAGGCGTAGGACCAGCCCAGGGCGCCGGAGTAGGAGGCGCACCGGGAGCCGTTCGTGCCGGACCAGAACTGGTTGGAGCTGTCGGCGTCACCGACGGTCTTGTCGTTGGAGCCGCTGACGGAGAACCGGCACGAGGTGTTGGTGCGGAACACCGAAGTCCCCGCGTCGAAGGAGAAGTTGCGCTCCGCGTTGTCGACGCTGACGTTGTTCGAGATCGCCATCGTGCCGGGGTTGCTGTTGTAGGTGAACCCGTGGTGGCCGTTCTTGTAGGCGATGCTGTGCCGGACGACGTGGTTGACCGCGATGTCGTCGCCGCCGAGCTTGTAGCCGTTGCGGTCTCCGTTGGCGTTCACGGTGCCGTCGGAGAGGGTGCCGTTGCCGTAGGACAGGGAGTTCTCGATGGTCACCGGGCCGATGGCGCCGGTGTCGGTCTTGGTGTAGAGGTCCCAGCCGTCGTCGATGTTGTTGTGGGAGACGTCGTACCGGAAGACGTTCCCGGTGCCGGTGGTCAGCTTCGCGGCGAAGCCGTCGGCGTCCTCGCCGTCGGAGTCGGCGTTGTCGTGCGACTCGGAGCTCACGATCAGGTTGTTCGACGGCCACTGGCTGCTCGGGGTGCTGGAGGAGGTCCGGCCGAGCTGCAGTCCCGTGTCGCGGTTGTACGCCGTCACCGCGCGCTCGACGACGTTGTTGCTGCCGCCGACGTAGATCCCGTTGTCACCGGCGTGCTCAACGGTGAGGCCGTACAGGTGCCAGTACGAGGCGTTGAGCTGGATCCCACGGTTCGACGAACTCTCGCCCTGGGCCGAGAAGTTCAGCACGGGGGTCTCGCCGGGGTAGGCGGAGAGCGTGGTGCGGGCGGCGGCCGTGCCGTCGCTGCCGGCCGGGATGGTCACCGTCGACGAGTAGTCGTACGTCCCGCCGCGCAGGTAGATCGTGCCGCCGGACGTGATGCGGCTGATGGCCGAGGTGAGCGTCGTCGGGGCCGACTCCGTGCCGGCCGCGCCGTCGGTGCCGCTCGGCGACACGTACAGCACGGTGCCGGTCGCCGCCGTGGAGACGTCGGCGACCACGTAGTCGATGTTGGGCAGGCCCGCGGAGGAGGTCGGGTTGAACCGGACGGTGTTGCTGCCCGCGGTGACCGGCACGGTGAGCGTCTTGGTCACCCATGTCCCCCAGGCGCCGGTGGCCTCGAACGACGCCGAACCGGCCGCCGAGCCGTTCACCGTGACGTCGGCCGGCCGCGCGGTGGTGGTTCCGTTGGCGAAGCGGACCTGGAGGGTCGCCGTGCCCGCACTGGCGGCGTTCACGGTGAACTGGGCGTAGGCGCCGCTCGCGTTGGTGCCGTTGCAGAATCCGCTGCCGGAGTATCCGGTCCAGTCGGAGTCGATGGTGCCGATGCAGACCGCGGAGGAACTCTCGGCCTCGATGGGGGTCCCCCCGCTCGAGCGAAGCCGAGAGTGGGGGAGATTGGTCACGGCCTGTGCGGTGGTGCCGGACAGCGCGACGATCGTGCCGGCGATCAGGCTGGCGCACGCGATGGCTGGTCTCAGGTGCATCGGCTTGTCTCCAGGGGTCGGTTCGGCTGGGCGGGCGTGGTGCCGTGGTGCCGTGGTGCCGTGGTGCCGTGGTGCCGTGGTGCCGTGGTGCGACGATGCTGATGTTCGGGTGCGTGAACTCCACTGCCGGGTGTTTGCGGTGACCCGGCAATGGAAAGCGCTTTCACCGACCGTAGAGAGACGCTATGAGCGCGTCAATAGCCTTGTACTTGATAAGAATTCAGTGACATGAACCGAGGAGGCTGCCCGATCTACTCGCCGGGGGCGAGGGTGCGCGCCAGCAGGCGGGCCGTGTCGGCGACCAAGGCGTCGTCCACGGGTGCGTCCTCGGCGGCCTTCGTGGACAGCACGGCCAGCACGATCGGTGTCCCCCGGGTCGTCCAGGCGACACCGATGTCGTTGGCGGTGGCGTAGTCCCCGGTCCCGGTCTTGTCGCCGAGGACCCAGCCCTGGGGCAGCCCGGCGCCGAACCGTTTGGCGCTGGTGGTGTTGCCCTTCAGCCAGGTGACGAGCTGCTCACGGCCGGCGCCGTCCAGGGCCCGGCCAAGGGTCAGTCGCTCGAAACTCCGCCCGATGGCCTCCGGCGTCGTGGTGTCGCGCAGGTCGCCGGGGACGGCGGTGTTGAGATCGGTCTCCCAGCGGTCGAGCCGGCTCACCCGGTCGCCGAGCGACCGGAAGAAGCGGGTGAGGCCGTCCGGTCCGCCGATCTGGCGCAGCAGGAGGTTGCCGGCCGCGTTGTCGCTGTACTGGATCGCGGCCGCGCACAGGTCGCCCACCGGCATTCCGGTGGCGAGGTGCTCCTCGGTCTTCGGCGAGTTCGGCAGGATGTCGCTCGGCGGGTAGTGGATTACCTTGTCGAGCGGCGCGCAGCCACCGTGGTCACGCAGTACGGCCGCCGCCGCGAACGCCTTGAACGTCGAGCACATCGCGAACCGCTCCCCCGCGCGGTACGCCACGATCCGACCGGTGCGCACGTTGTGGGCGTACACGCCGAGCCGCGCGCCGTATCGCTGCTCCAGATCGCTCAACTCGGTGTACGGGTCGGCCGTTCCGGCGCTCGGGGTGGCCGAAGCGCTCGGTGTCCCTAGGGCGGGGGCGACCACGGCGGCGGTGGTGAGGGCTAGGCCGGCTTCGAACAGGCGGCGGCGCGACAGGGCGTTGGCACTGGTCATGTGCGGAGTTCTCCCAGGTCATCTGTCGTCGGCTTGATGGATCTTCGACGGGGACCAGCGAAACAGCAGGAGTCCGCTCATGTCCAAGAGGGAACTTTGAACACCTCATAACTTATTGATATGACTGCTGGATGGATCTCCTCGCGCACCTCGAGGCGTACGTGGCGACCGTCGCCGAGTCGAGCTTCTCGCGCGCGGCCGACCGGCTCGGGATCGCCCAGCCCCTCCTCAGCCGCCGTATCAAGACGCTGGAGGCCCACTTCGGAGGCCTGTTGTTCGACCGTTCACGGCGGCAGATCACGGCGACGGAGCTGGGCCTCCTCCTCCTTCCGTACGCGCAGGACGTGCTGGACCGGGCCCAGCGGCTCGGGCAGGTCGCCCGGTCGGCCCGCCAGGCGCAGGCACGTGCCGTAGGGGTGCCCACGGGCTGCGCCCCGCCGGCGCTGGCACGCGTCATCCGCGCGGGCACCGAGCGCGGGATCACCCTCGGCATGCGCGAACTGCCGCCGGCGGAACGGGTCTCCGGGCTCGCCGACGGCTCGCTCACCTACGCCCTGGTGCGCGTTCCCCCGGAGCAGGCCGGGATCCGGGTACCGCTCGGGCTGGCGTCGGCCGCGCCGCCCGACGCGCCGGAGCCGGTGTCCACGGGAACGAGCGGCAGACGGCGGCGCGCGATCCATCTGGAGGACCTGCGCCCCCGCCGAAGCCGTGCCACGGCAGGTGGACCAACCGTCGCGCTGCCCATCCTGACCCTGGACGAGGACGAAGTGCCGTACGCACAGGACAGATTGATCCGCGCCGCCGCCCGCGCCGGGCTGCCGGAGGGCCTGCTCCGGCCGGCCGGACCGGCTGCCACTGCCCTCGCCGAGACCCTGGCCGGCGGGGCGGTGCTGCTGTGTGCCGAGCCGTTCGCCCGGCGGCACGGGGCGAGTTGGGCGCCGCTGGCCGACACCGCGCTGCACCGGGGGTACGACGTGCAGGGGACCCGGGCCGGGCGCGGGGCGGTGGACGTACCCGACTGGCTGGCCGCGCTGCTCGCGGCGGCCGCCGGCGCGGCGACCGGGGCACCGGAGACGACACGGCCCGGGTCGGCGGCCGAGGACGCCTCGTCGCGGCTGGCAGCACGCGGATGAACGCGGAACCGGTGTACCGCCCGGCCTACGCGGCCGGGGACGGCGCTCTGCTCGACGTCGCCGAGGCGATCGCGGCGGACTGGGCGGCGCTCGGAGTCCGCGGCTCGTTCCTCGCCCGCAACCTGGACTCGGGCGTGGAACTCGGCTTCGACGTCGAGGAGACGATGCCCCTCGCGTCGGTCGTGAAGGTCCCGCTCGCCCTGGTCGTGCTGGACCGGATCGCCGCCGGGGAACTCGACCCGGCATACCCGGTCACGGTCGACCCGGCCGCCAGCAGCATCGGCCCCACCGGACTCGCGGCGTTCCGGCACCCGGCCACCGTGGCCGTCGGCGACCTTCTGCTCCTGATGCTCTCGGTGAGCGACAACGCCGCCGCCGACGCGCTCTTCGGCCTGGTGCCGGTGACGGACGTCGACGCCCGCCTGCGTGCGTGGGGGTGCGGAGGGATACGGGTACGGCACCGGATGAACCACATGTACGAATGCGCGGCCGGAGCCGCCGGCAACGACTTCTCGCTCGCGCTGGAACTGGCCGTCCGCGACGAGCGTGCCGGACGGCACACCATCGAGACCCTGGATCCGGCCCACGCCAACCTCGGCTCGGCCTCGGCGCTGGTGGGCCTGTTGCAGCGGGTGTGGGCGGACGAGATCTCCCAGCCCCCGGCGACGGCCGAGCTGCGCCGGTTGATGGGCTTCCAGGTCTTCACCCAGCGGCTGGTGAGCGAACTGCGGGCGGACACGCTGCGGTGGAGCGGCAAGACCGGCACCTTCCTCCATCTGCGGCACGAGATAGGGGTGGTCGAGGCCGAGTCCGGCGACCGGGTCGCCATGGCCGCGCTCACCCGCGCGGACCGACGGGCCGGCCAGGCCCCGGACATCGACCTCGCGATCGGGATCGGTGCCCGGCGGGCTTTCGAGGCGTTGCGCGGCCGCGGCTGAGGAGGCGGTTCCTGACGACCGACGCAACACCCCAGGTAGGCGCGCGAGTACTTCCAGTGACCGGCGGGTGGTCAGCTGGGCCGAAGGACCCCCGGTGGGGCCGAGCGGTCTGTTGTGGGCGGGCCCGGACGAGCACAGGCTGGGAGCAGGAGCCCCACGGTCGCGAGGGCTACGGGTCTCGAGCGAAGGGAGCCGGAGCGATGACCTCCGTCACCACCATGAGCGCGGCCCTGCCCGCCGAGCAGCGCGTACAGCTGATGCAACTCGCCCGTGAGGTCTCCTTCCCGGCCGGGACGCGGCTGTTCGAGGAGGGTCGGCGTGCCGACCGCTTCTGGATCGTGCGGACCGGCACCGTCGCCCTCGACCTGCATGTACCCGGCCGCCGTCCCGCCGTCATCGAGTCGCTCGGGCACGGCGAAGTGGTCGGCTGGTCCTGGCATTTCCCGCCCTACGTCTGGCAGCTGGGCGCCGAGGCGATGACTCCGGTGCGGGCCTGGGAGTTCGACGCGGAGTCGGTCCGGGAGATGTGCGCCGCCGATCCCGAGTTCGGGCGGGCGATCGCGGTGTGGATCGGGCGCGTGGTGGCCCAGCGGCTGCACGCCTCCCGGGTCCGGCTGCTCGACCTCTACGCCCCCTACGGAAGCGGTGGCCCGGAATGACCGCGACTCCGCCGGCATCGCGGGGCCGGCTGGAGGAGACCGTGGCCGTCGGCCCGCGCCGTGTCCGCGACGTGATGACGCGAGCCGTCGTCGCGGTGGGCCGGGCGGCCCTGTTCAAGGACATCGTCCAGCGGATGGTGCAGTGGCACGTCGGTGCCCTTCCCGTGCTGGAGAGTGACGGCCGGGTGATCGGGGTGGTGTCCGAGGCCGATCTGCTGCCCAAGGAGGAGTTCCGGGAGAGCGATCCGGACCGGTTGACGCAGCTGCGCCGGCTGTCCGACCTGGCCAAGGCCGGCGGGGTCCGGGCCGAGGAGCTGATGAGCACCCCGGCCGTGACCGTCCGAGCCGACGCCACGCTCGCCGAGGCCGCGCGGATCATGGCCCTGCGGCACGTCAAGCGGCTGCCCGTGGTGAACGCCGAGGGCGTCCTCGAAGGCGTTGTCAGCCGCGGGGACCTGCTGACGGTGTTCCTGCGCCCGGACAACGACCTCGCCGACGAGGTCCGGCGGGACGTGGTCGACGTCCTCTTCCCCGCTCCGGTCGAGCCCGTGCACATCACGGTCGCCGAGGGCGTCGTGACCCTGACGGGACGAGTGCGCGACGCCGAGCAGATTCCGCTCGCAGAACGCCTGGTGCGGGGTGTGGAGGGCGTGGTGGGCGTGGACTGCCGGCTGACCGTGACAAGCACGGACTGACGTCACCGCCGGCACGGACCGACGTCGCCGACGCGTCGCGGCAGGCTCAACCCTGCCGTGGCTCAGGTTCCGCCACTGCTGTAGTTCCGCCACTCGGGGCCGATCCGCTTCCATTCCTCGTCCCACTCCGACAGGCGCCGGCGCATGCGCCAGGTGCGGACCAGCCAGCCCCCGGTCCAGACGACCACACCGGCCGAGGAGGCGGCGAGCACGCCGGTCAGGGCCGACTGCAGTGTCGCCTCCGCGGTGGACAGGGGCGGCGACACCATCCGGTTCGCGCTGTCCGTCCACACCGTGAGCCGGCTGCCGACCGGGGCGCCCGGGTAGACCTTGGCCCGGTCGGTGTGCACCGAGCCGTCCGGGGCCGTCCAGCGCACGCTCGCCCACACCCGGCCGTCGTCGTAACCACTGCCGGACGGCGGGGTCCTGGCCGCGTCGTCGGTCAGCACCGCGGACACCGTGTGGACCTGGGCCCGCCGCGCGGAGAAGGCCGAGTCCACCGACACGGCGGCCGCCGTGCCCGCGACGACGCCGCCGACGAGCACGAGGATCCAGATGACGAGCACGATCCAGGCCTCGACGACGTCGCTGTGCCGCCGGAGCGGGTTGCGACGCCATCGCCACCAGCGCACCCGGGTCACATTCGTGGGAGGTGTCCGCGTCATCGGTCGCCGCCTCCTCTCGCATACCGGCGGCCACCGGGCAGGGCGTGTGGGCCCGCTCGGCGTCCGGGTCCGGGCCGAGGTCCGGGTGACGGGGCTGACCGGTCAGTGCCCACCGTGTGCGGTGAGCGACACGGCACGGTGTGGTGCACCCGGCCGTCGTGCGTCACCCCACCATCGTGCACCTCGAAACGGATCGGTGCCGCCCGCAGACCGAAAGAGACGTGCGACGTACCGAAAGAGACGTGCGACGTCGGAGATCCGGCCCTCGCCACGCCGGTTCCGGCGGCGTCACCGGGGTGTCCCGGACGGTCCCGGGTAGGGGCCGATCGGCCCTTCCTCACGTCCTGCGAGATCGATTGGCTGGTGGCATGTCCGAGAACCAGCCGGGACCGGGACAGGCAGCCGCGGACCACACGCCCCACACGGCGGTCCTGGTACCGCTGCAGGGCGAGATCGACCTGGTGACCGTGACCACGCTGTCCCAGCGGCTCGATGCGCTGACCGCTCACCCGCGCCCCGACCTCGTGCTCGATCTGCGGCCGGTCGCGTTCATCGACTGCGCCGGGCTCGGGGTCCTGTGCCGGACCCGGAACCGGGCGCTGGCCCGGCAGGGCCGGCTGCGGCTGGTCGCCGACAGCCCGGGTTTCCTGCGGTTGCTGCGGACCACGGGCCTGTCGGGCGTCTTCGAGGTGCTTCCGAGGCCCCCGCTGACCTCGGTGCCGACGCCTGACGGCCCACGCTAGCCCCGCCGGTTCAGCTGTGCCAGCTCCAGTCGGCGACCTCCGGCAGGTCGGTCCCGTGTTCGCGGATCCAGGCGTGGTGGCGGGTGCGGGCGTCGGTCATGGTCTGGCGGACGCCCGCGGCGCGCATCGCGAGGCCGGGCACGCGGTCGATGACGTCCATGACGAGCCGGTAGCGGTCGAGGTCGTTGCGCACGACCATGTCGAACGGGGTGGTCGTGGTCCCGGACTCCTTGTAGCCGCGCACGTGCAGGTTCGCATGGCCCGCGCGGCGGTATGCGAGGCGGTGGATCAGCCACGGGTAGCCGTGGTAGGCGAAGATCACTGGTTTGCCGGCGGTGAACAGTCCGTCGTACTCGAAGTCGCTCATCCCGTGCGGGTGCTCCTCGCGCGGCATCAGCCGGGTCATGTCGACCACGTTGACCACCCGCACCGCCAGCTGTGGCAGGTGCCGGCGTAGCAACTGCGCGGCGGCCAGCACCTCTTGCGTGGGCACGTCACCCGCGCAGGCCAGGACGACGTCCGGTTCGCCGCCGTTCTCGGTGCCGGCCCACTCCCAGATCCCGGCGCCGCGGGCGCAGTGGACGCGGGCCTGGTCCAGGGACAGCCAGTCGAAGCACGGCTGCTTGCCGGCCACGATCACGTTGACGTAGTCCCGGCTGCGCAGGACGTGATCGGCCACGGACAGCAGGGTGTTGGCGTCAGGCGGCAGATAGACGCGGACCACCTCGGGGCTCTTGTTGAGGACGTGGTCGACGAAGCCCGGGTCCTGGTGCGAGAAGCCGTTGTGGTCCTGGCGCCACACGTGCGAGGTCAGCAGGTAGTTGAGGGAGGCGACGGGGGCCCGCCAGGGCAGCGAGCGCGAGGTCTTCAGCCACTTGATGTGCTGGTTGACCATGGAGTCGACGATGTGCACGAACGCCTCGTAGCAGGAGAACAGTCCGTGCCGCCCGGTGAGCAGATAGCCCTCCAGCCAGCCCTGGCAGAGGTGTTCGGAGAGGATCTCCATCACCCGGCCGTGCCGGTCCAGGTGTTCGTCGACCGGGAGTGTCTCGGCCTGCCACGCCTTTCCGCTGGCCTCGAAGACGGCCTGGAGCCGGTTGGAGGCGGTCTCGTCCGGTCCGACGAGCCGGAAGTCCCGTCGCGAGCCGGTGTCCCGCATGATCTGTTCGAGCAGGTTGCCCAGGACCCGGGTGGGTTCGTGCAGGGTCGTGCCGGGCTTGTCGACGGGTACGGCGAAGTCGTCGAGGGCCGGCAGGGGCAGCTCGCGGACGAGGAGGCCGCCGTTGGCGTGCGGGCTCGCGCCGATCCGCTTCGTCCCCTCGGGGACACAGGCGAGGACGTCCGCGACGGGCCGGCCGTCGGGGCCGAACAGTTCCTCGGGCCGGTACGAGCGCAGCCACTCCTCCAACTGGCGCAGATGCTCGGGGTTTTCCCGTACCCCCGCCAGCGGGACCTGGTGGGCGCGCCAGGTGCCCTCGACGGGTTCGCCGTCCACCTCGACGGGCCCGGTCCAGCCCTTGGGGGTGCGCAGTACGATCACCGGCCAGTGGGCCCGCTCCCCGTCGCCCTCCTCCCGGGCGGTGCGCTGGATCCGGGCGATGCGGTCCAGCGCGTCGTCCATCGCCGCGGCCATGGCCCGGTGCACCTGCTGTGGATCGTCGCCCGTCACGTGCAGGGGTTCGTGGCCGTATCCCCGCAGGAGCGCGTCGAGTTCGGGCTCCGGGAGGCGGGACAGCACCGTCGGGTTGGCGATCTTGTAGCCGTTGAGATGCAGGATCGGCAGGACGGCGCCGTCGTGCACCGGGTCGAGGAACTTGTTGGAGTGCCAGGAGGCGGCCAGCGGGCCGGTCTCCGCCTCGCCGTCACCGATCACACAGGCCACCAGCAGGTCCGGGTTGTCGAAGGCCGCGCCGTAGGCGTGGGAGAGCGAGTAGCCGAGTTCGCCGCCCTCGTGGATCGAGCCGGGGGTCTCGGGGGCCACGTGGCTGGGCACCCCGCCCGGGAAGGAGAACTGCCGGAAGAACCGCTCCATGCCCGGCGCGTCCCGTGACACGTCCGGGTACGTCTCGCTGTAGCTGCCCTCCAGCCAGGAGTTGGCGAGGACCGACGGTCCCCCGTGCCCGGGACCCCACACGCACAGCGCGGCCAGGCCGCGCGCCCTGATCACCCGGTTGAGGTGGGTGTACACGAGGTTCAGGCCCGGGCAGGTGCCCCAGTGGCCCAGCAGCCGGGGCTTGATGTGCTCCGGCTTCAGCGGCTCGGTCAGCAGCGGGTTGGCCATGAGGTAGATCTGGCCCGCCGCGAGATAGTTGGCGGCGCGCCAGTGCGCGTCCAGGGTGCGCAGTTCCTCGTCGGTCGGTGCGGGGGCGTCCGGATGGGCGGCCTGGGACATGAGGACTCCGGAGATCGTCGTCGATTCCCGGTAAGTCTGCCGGGAATATCAGGAAAGTTCGGGCACCACGGCCACCGGACATGCCGCGTGGTGCAGCACCCCGCAGACAACCCGGCCGAGCCGCGGACCGAAGTGCCCACGACCAGCAGGTCGGCATCGCCGGAGGCAGCCGGCAGGGCGTCGCGGGGACGGCCCTCCACGGTGCGCCGCAGCACCTCCAGGCCGACCGGGACGTCCCGCAGCACCTCGTCCAGCGCCAGGGCGGCGTCCGACTCCCGCTCGCCGCTCCCCAGCAGGGTGCCGGTGACGCGACACGGGCACGGCCCAGGGGAAGCCCGCGCAGGCCGGCCTCCTCCGCGGCGAACCGCAGGGCCGCCGAGCCCGCGGGCTTCTCGTCGACGCCGAGGACGGCCCTGCCGCGCTCCCGGGGCGGGCCTGGCCGTCGTGGCTGCCGCACAGCACGACGCCCGGGCAGGTCCGGGCAGCAGAAAGGCCCGGTACCTGGCCGGTACCGGGCCCCCTCCTGCCTGGTTGCGCCTGCTCGGCCACCGTCACGCCGACGGAGCCGAGGATCGCCTCGGTCATGCCGCCGCGGCCGCGGTGCCCCAGGACCACCGCGAGCGCGGAGTGGCTCTCCCGCGTCAGCGCCTGCTCCGGTTCCTCGGGCGGCATGTCGGTGGTGACGTGCACGCCCGGTCGTCTGCGGTGGGCGCGCCGCTCGGCGGTCTCCACGATGTCCTCGGCCATCACCTGTTCGGACGGCCGCCGGCGCCCCGGCCGAGGGAGACGCCCTCGTGGCGCTCCCGCGGGGACGCGTACACCAGCCGCAGCGGCGTGCGGCGCAGGGCCGTGTTGTCACCGGCCGGTCCACGGCCCTGAGGCTCGATTCGGAGCCGTCCACGCCGACGAGGAGGTGCATGGCCGCCACCTCCCGGGGAGGGGGAATCGGATTCCGGCGTGGTCGTGCGGGTCACGCGGGTGCAAGGGCCACCCGGCCCCGGCCGGTACGCGGACGACCCTCGCGGGCGGGTCCGGCGGCCGGGCCGCGGGACCGGGCGGCCCCTGGCGGGCGGCCCGGTCCCGGCACACCCTGGAAACGGCAGGACCGTATCCACGAGAGCCTGGGGAGTCACCATGTACGGCACCCCGTACATCGTCAGCGATGTCATGACCCACACGGTCGCAGCGGTCGGCCGACGGGCCCCGTTCAAGGAGATCGTGCAGCTGATGCGGGACTGGCGGGTCAGCGCGCTGCCGGTGCTGGAGGGCGAGGGCCGGGTCGTCGGGGTGGTCTCCGAGGCCGACCTGCTGCCCAAGGAGGAGTTCCGGGACACCCCGGAGGAGGGGTACGTCCGGCTGCGCCGCCCCTCCGACGTGGCCAAGGCCGACGCGCTCACCGCGGACGACCTGATGTCCTCCCCCGCGGTCACCGTCCGGCCGGGTGCCACGCTCGCCGAGGCCGCGCGTCTGATGGCGCGGGCCGGGGTCAAGCGGCTGCCCGTGGTGGACGAGGTCGGACTCCTCGAGGGTGTCGTCAGCCGCGCCGACCTGCTCAAGATCTTCCTGCGGGGGGACGAGCAGATCGCCGAGCAGGTGCGGGACGAGATCGTGTCCGAGCTCTTCCCACCGCCGGGCTCGGCCCTGCACGTGGAGGTGGAGGACGGCGTCGTGACGCTCGTCGGCCGCGTCCGGGACCCGGACCTGGTGCCCGTGGCCGCGCGCCTGGTGCGGGCCGTGGAAGGGGTGGTGGACGTGGGCTTCGACTTGACTCCCGACCCCGAGAGCCGCAGCCGCGCGGGTTCGCCCTGACCGCGGTCCTCAGGCCGTCCCGGGGCGCACGATCACCACCGGGCAGGTGGCGTGGTGCGTCACGTGCTGGCTGACGGAACCCAGCAGGGCACGGGCGAAACCGCCCCGCCCCCGGCTGCCGACGACCAGGCACTCGGCGCCCTCCGCGGCCCTGAGCAGGACGTCCGCGGGATTGCCGTGCACCACCAGCGGCCGTACCGGGGCGGCCGCCTCCGCTCCGAGCGCCTCGGTCAGTTCCCGCGTCATCCGTTCCCGGGCGTCCTCCTCGTCGACGTCCATGTCCACCGCGGGCCCCGACCAGCCGTACAGGCCAGGCAGCTCCCAGGCGGCAACGGCGTCCACGGTGCCGTCGATGAGCCCGGCGTAGCGCACGGCCCAGCGCAGGGCCGCGTACGAGGACGGCGACCCGTCGAGACCGGTCACGATACGGGGCCGGGATTCCTCCGTGTCCATGCGTCCACCTTTCTCGCGGCCAGCACACCGGCCTCACCGTTGGATCCCCCATGCCCCACGCTGCGCGAGGTCGGGCCGCGCCGCCACAGCAGAGCAGCCGGGGGCATGACGGCCTCAGGGCAGCAGCCGCTGTTCCTTGGCCACCGCCACGGCGCCCGCGCGGGTGTCGACGCCGAGCTTGTCGTAGATGCGGCGCAGGTGGGTCTTGACCGTGGCCTCGCTGATGTACAGGGCGCGGGCGATGCCGTGGTTGGGCAGGCCCTGGGCGAGGTGGGCGAGGATGTCGCGTTCCCGGGGAGTGAGGGCGGGGCGGGGGTTGCGCAGGCGGGACATGACGCGGTCGGCGACGGGCGGTGAGAGGGCGGGGCGGCCCTGGGCGGAGGCGTGGATCGCGGTGAAGAGGTCCTCGGCGCGCTCCGCCTTGAGCAGGTAGCCGGTGGCTCCGGCCTCGATGGCGCGGGTGACGTCCGCGTCGGTGTCGTACGTCGTCAGGACCAGGACGTGCGGGGCGGGGGCGAGGGCGCGCAGCCGGCGCGTGGCCTCCACGCCGTCCATGCCCTCGCCCAGCTGCAGGTCCATGAGCACGACGTCCGGCGTCGTCCTGCGGGCCAGCGCCAGCGCCTCCTCGCCGCTGCCGGCCTCGCCGACGACCTCGATGTCCGGGGCGCTGTGCAGGAGGGCCAGCAGGCCTGCGCGCACGACGGCGTGGTCGTCGCAGACGAGGATGCGGACGGGGGCCTTGGGGGCGGGCTCGGGTGTCCCGGTCATCTGGGCTCCAGCGGGATCGCGGCGGACAGGGCCGTGCCCTCGCCCGGTGCCGACTCGATGGTCAGGGTGCCGCCCAGCCGGCCCAGGCGGGCGCGGATGGCGGGGAGGCCGCGGCCGCGTCCTTCGGCTTCCGGGACCGTACCGGTGTCGAAGCCCCGGCCGTCGTCCGTCACGTCCAGGACGATCTGGTCGTCCAGGCAGGTCAGGGTGAGGGTCGCCGTCGTGGCGGCCGCGTGTTCGCGGACGTTGGCCAGGGCTCCCTGGGCGATGCGGAGCAGGGCGGACTCCACGGGGGCGGGCAGCGCGGCGGGCGGCGCGCCCTCCCCATGGACGCGGACCGTGAGCGTGGGCGTCGTCTCGCGCTCGGCGACCGCGCGCAGGGCCTGGAGCAGGCCACCGCCCTCGGCCAGGTCGGCCGGGGTCAGGTCGTGGACGAAGCGGCGGGCCTCGGCGAGGCTGCGCTCGGCGATCGACGCCGCCGTACGCACGTGGTCGCGGGCGGTGTCCGGGACGGTGTCCCAGAGGCGGTCCGCGGCCTGCAGGAGCATGCGCTGGCTGGACAGGCCCTGGGCGAGGGTGTCGTGGATCTCCCGGGCCAGCCGCTCGCGTTCGGCGAGGGTGCCCTCGCGGCGCTCGGTGGCGGCGAGTTCGCGGCGGGTGCGGACCAGGTCGTCGATCAGGGCGTCGCGGCGGGCGGACTGGCGCTGCATGACGACGTAGACGGTGGTGGCCACGGCGGCCACGGCCGGGGGTGCGAGCAGCACGTTGGGGTCCGGCCAGCCCGCGAGGCTCAGCTGGGCCGCGACGGCCAGCGCTGTCAGCAGCGCCACCAGTGAGATCGCTGCGCGCGCGGGGAGGGTGCGCAGGCCGGTGTAGAAGAGCGGGACCGCGCACCAGGCGAAGCTGGGCGCCAGGACCACGAGGAGCGCCCAGGTAGCCACCACCAGGCCCAGCCAGGCCAGCCGTCGCGGGGTGGGTCGGGTACCGAGGGCCGGGCCGAGCACGTACAGGACCGCCAGCAGAGCGGAGAGGGCGACGATCCAGGGGGTGCGCGGGCCCTCGGCGTGCCGGGCCAGGTAGCGGGCGAGGGACGCCGCGAGCAGCACGAAGAACGCCGTGTGCATGACGACGGTGAGGGCGCGGGTGTCGTCGCGTTCGGGCACGGCCACCGGTGACTCCTCCCTCTTCATCGCGCTGAGCTGGGCAAACACCCTCCATTGTTCCCTGGCCCCGCGCCTTGGGGGTCATCCGATCGGATGACCCCCAAGGCAACCGGTCCGTCGATCTCCTCGGGCCGGATCCGAGCCGAGGATCGGTACGGGAGCGACTCCGCCCCCGAATCCGACCGCAGAGAGGTCTTTCGTGATGCCCAGCCGCAAGAAGCCGTCCCGCCGTGCTCATGTCCTCGTCGGCGGCGCCGTTCTCGCCGTCGCCGGTGCCGGGGTCGTCGGTACGGTCGCCGCCAGCGCCGCCGACTCCACGGGCACCGTGCCCGCCGCCGTGTCGGCCCGCGACGGCAACCTCACCGAGAGCACGCACCTGACACTCGACGCGGCCACGAAGGCGGCGCAGGCCGCGGTGGACGCCGCCGAGAAGGACAGCCGGCAGGTGTCGGTGGCCGTCGTCGACCGCAACGGGAACACCCTGGTCACCCTGCGCGGCGACGGCGCCGGACCGCAGTCGTACGAGTCCGCCGAGCGCAAGGCGTTCACCGCGGTGTCCTGGAACGCGCCCACGTCCGAGCTGGCCAAGCGGCTGGAGCAGGCGCCGAACCTGAAGGACATCCCGGGCACGCTGTTCCTCGGGGGCGGCGCTCCGGTGACCGCCAAGGGTGCACCGGTCGCGGGCATCGGCGTCGCGGGCGCCCCGTCGGGCGACCTGGACGAGCGCTACGCCCGGGCGGGCGTGGCGGCGCTGGGCCGCTGACACAGGCCCGGGACACCCGCCGTACGGTGCGGCTAGGGTCCGTCCGGTGAGTGACTACTACGACTTGTTCCTGGCCGTGGATCTCCGGCCGGACCTGCCCGAAGCGTTCCTGCGGGAACTTGCCTGGCTGGTCGGACGGGCCGACCCGCCGCCGGCCTTCGAGTCGGCGGACTGGGCGGTCTGGGGTGAACCCTGGCAGGTGCTGGCCGGTGGGGAGGCGAGCCACTCCTTCGACGGGGCGGACACCTCCCTGCTGGTCAGGGCCGCGAGCAGACAGGACGCGGACGGCCGGGTCCCGTGGGCCCTGACCGTCCGGGTCTGCATCCACGAGGACGAGTTCGGGGTGCTGATGGAGGTTCTGGAGTGGGTGCTCCGGGAAGCGGTCACGGAGGGCTGGGCGGGGTTCCTGCGCGACTCCGGGCCGGGGGGCGTCCAGCACATCGTGCGTTCCCGCGCCGGGTTCGAGATCGTCGACATGCGCACGGCCGGCCGGCAGATCCAGGTGTCCTGGGCGTAGGGACGGCGAAGGCGCCCGGGCCGGCCCGCAGCGGGGCCGGTCCGGACGCCTTCAGGGGTGTCGGTCAGACGAGGTCGAACCGGTCGAGGTTCATGACCTTGCCGAACGCGGCGGCGAAGTCCTTGACGAACTTCTCCTTCGCGTCGTCCGCGGCGTAGACCTCGGCGAGCGCGCGCAGCTCGGAGTTCGAGCCGAAGACCAGGTCGGCACGGGTGCCGGTCCACTTGACCTCGCCGGTCGCGTCGTCGCGGCCCTCGAAGGTGGTCTGGTCCTGCGAGGTGGACTTCCACGTCGTGCCCAGGTCGAGCAGGTTGACGAAGAAGTCGTTGGTCAGCTTGCCCGGGGCGTCGGTGAGGACGCCGTGCGAGGTCTGCTGGTGGTTGGCGCCGAGGACGCGCAGGCCGCCGACGAGGACGGTCATCTCGGGCGCGCTCAGGCCCAGCAGGTTCGCCTTGTCGAGCAGCAGGTACTCGGCCGGCAGGCGGTTGCCCTTGCCGACGTAGTTGCGGAAGCCGTCGGCGGCGGGCTCCAGCGCGGCGAAGGACTCCGCGTCGGTGTGCTCCGCCGTGGCGTCCACCCGGCCCGGCGTGAAGGGCACCTCGACGTCGTGACCGGCGTCCTTGGCAGCCTTCTCC
This sequence comes from Streptomyces sp. NPDC001450, assembly GCF_053597295.1. Lineage (NCBI taxonomy): Bacteria > Bacillati > Actinomycetota > Actinomycetes > Kitasatosporales > Streptomycetaceae > Streptomyces > Streptomyces sp. NPDC001450. Next base: position 122,226 of record NZ_JBSFHY010000002.1, on the reverse strand, counting down.
ACGGCGGCGACGCCGCCGAGGACGATCAGGTCGGCCACGGAGACCTTCTTGGCGCCGGAGTTGAACTCCGCCTGGATGCCCTCCAGGACGCGCAGCACCTGCGCGAGCTGGTCGGGCTCGTTGACCTCCCAGCCGGCCTGCGGCTGCAGGCGGATGCGGGCGCCGTTGGCACCGCCGCGCTTGTCGCTGTTGCGGAACGTCGAGGCCGACGCCCACGCGGTGGACACCAGCTGGGACACGGACAGGCCCGAGTCGAGCAGCTTGGCCTTCAGGGCAGCGACGTCGGCGGCGTCGATGACCTCGCCCTCGGCCTGCGGCAGCGGGTCCTGCCACAGCAGGGTCTCCTCCGGGACCTCCGGGCCGAGGTACAGCGACTTCGGGCCCATGTCACGGTGGGTCAGCTTGTACCAGGCGCGGGCGAAGGCGTCCGCGAACTCCTCGGGGTTCTCGTAGAAGCGGCGCGAGATCTGCTCGTAGACCGGGTCGAAGCGCAGCGACAGGTCGGTGGTGAGCATCGTCGGGAGGTGCTTCTTCGACGCGTCGTGCGCGTCGGGGATGATCGCCTCGGCGTTCTTCGCCACCCACTGGTGGGCACCGGCCGGGCTCTGCGTGAGCTCGTACTCGTACTCGAAGAGGTTCTTGAAGAAGCCGTTGCCCCACTGGGTCGGCGTGGCGGTCCAGGTGACCTCCAGGCCGGACGTGATCGCGTCGCCGCCCTTGCCGGTGCCGTAGGTGCTCGCCCAGCCCAGGCCCTGCTGCTCGATCGGGGCGGCCTCGGGCTCGGGGCCGACGTTCTCGGCCGGGCCGGCGCCGTGGGTCTTGCCGAAGGTGTGGCCACCGGCGATGAGGGCGACGGTCTCCTCGTCGTTCATCGCCATGCGGCGGAAGGTCTCACGGATGTCGCGGGCCGCGGCGATCGGGTCCGGGTTGCCGTTCGGGCCCTCCGGGTTGACGTAGATCAGGCCCATCTGGACCGCGCCGAGCGGGTTCTCCAGCTCGCGGTCGCCGGTGTAGCGCTGGTCGTCGAGCCAGATCTGCTCAGGACCCCAGTAGACGTCCTCCTCCGACTCCCACACGTCCGCACGGCCACCGCCGAAGCCGAAGGTCTTGAAGCCCATCGACTCCAGCGCCACGTTGCCGGCGAGGATCATGAGGTCGGCCCAGGACAGGCTCTTGCCGTACTTCTTCTTCACCGGCCACAGCAGGCGGCGGGCCTTGTCGAGGTTGCCGTTGTCCGGCCAGCTGTTGAGGGGGGCGAAGCGCTGCTGGCCGGCGCCGGCGCCACCACGGCCGTCGCTGATGCGGTAGGTGCCCGCGCTGTGCCAGGCCATGCGGATCATCAGCGGGCCGTAGTTGCCGAAGTCGGCGGGCCACCAGTCCTGGGAGTCGGTGAGCACCTCGGCGATGTCCCGCTTCACGGCGGGGAGGTCGAGGTTCTTGAAGGCCTCGGCGTAGTCGAACTCCTCACCGAGCGGGTTGGCCACGGCCGGGTTCTTGGCAAGGATCTTCAGGTTGAGCCGCTCCGGCCACCACTGGCGGTTCCCGCCGCCCTGGGTCGGGTGCGCGGCACGGTCGTGCGCGACCGGGCACTTCGCCTCGGCAGGGGTGTTCTCGGACATGGAGGAATCCTTCCGAACTGAGGGGTTCACGGTGCTGCGGTAGCGGCGCTGGAACAGTCGGGGCACAGGCCCCAGTAGATGACCTCGGCCTCGTCGATCGAAAAGCCGCGGTCGTCGGCCGCGGTCAGACAGGGGGCGTGGCCGACCGCGCAGTCGACGTCGGCGACGACGCCGCACGACCGGCACACGAGGTGGTGGTGGTTGTCCCCGACGCGTCCCTCGAACCGGGCCGGGCTGCCGGGCGGTTCGATGCGGCGTACGAGTCCGGCCGCGGTGAGCGCGTGGAGCGCCTCGTACACGGCCTGGACGGAGATGTGGCCCACACGGTCGCGTACGCCGGACGTGATCGCCTCTACATCGAGGTGATCGCCGTGGCGGACGGTCTCGAGCAGTGCGACCCGGGCGGCCGTCACCCGCAGGCCGGCACCGCGCAGCTCCTCGGCGGTGGTCGGAGTCTGGGATGCGGTCATGACCCCGAACCTACCCTCATAAACACGAGAGATTCAAGAAAACGAACGATGCAATTCTGGCCACATGTCGTCGGCCGGATTCCGACCGGTGGGCACGGACGCATCATCCGGCCGCGAGTCCGGGACCACCGCGCGCCGAGCCGAGGGGTCCCCCGAACGTGTGAGCGCGCGGTTCCGGGTCCTGTGCGTCAGCCCCAGGACGCCTCGCTCGCGTACCGGCGGGCCAGGGCGTGGAAGGCCTGCTTGGGTTCCCGGTGCCGAGGGGAGGCAGGGTCGAACGGGCGGTCCTCGAGCGTCTTGGTGATGGCGTAGCTCGCCAGGTCGAGGTCGTGCCGGGGATCGCCGGGGCGGTGCGGGGCGTCGAGGGCCACGAACTCGAAGGCCATCGCCGCGTACAGGTCCATCGAGGAGAAGACGTCGAGGAGCCGCATGAGGTAGTCGGCCTGGGTGCGCTCGCAGCGGACCAGATCGCCCTTGATCTCCTCGGGGTGCTTGTCCCGGTCGACGATGTTCCAGCCCATGCCCCGGGTCTCGGGCGCGCCGACGTAGGCGCAGGTGCCGAACTCGGTGATCGCCAGCGGTTTGCCCCAGCGCAGGTAGCTGCGCAGCTCCCGTACGTAGTCGGCGCGGCGCGGGAAGTACGAGTAGTAGTCGATGCCGATGATGTCGAAGAGCCGCCAGTCGACCGTGTCCTCCTGGGCGGCCGCGTAGCTGAGCCGGCCGTGGAAGACGGAGCGGCCGACCGCGGCCGCCTTGGCCGTGAAGCGGTCCAGCAGGCGTTGCATCCTGACGGGGTCGACCTTGCCGTCCAGCAGGTTCTGGATGCGTTCGAAGACGGTGTCGCCGGGAACGATGCCGGGTACGAACAGCCAGAACTCGCAGCCCACGCTGAGGTCGACGCTCGCGCCCTGCCGGCGCAGCCGCTCCGCGAACCGGCCTGTCTCGGCGAGGTGGTCCAGGATGTCCCGTTCGGGGACGTCGCCGAGGGTCGGCTGCAGCCAGATGTGCATGCCCCGCTCGGCGGCCTCCGCGGCGGTGGCCGTGAGCCGCTCCACGCCGTCGCCGGTGACGTCCACGGTGTCCGCGTGCAGCTCGTCGCGGATGGCGCGGATGTCCTTGCGCATCCGGGCCGTCCGAAAGCCGGTGGCCGGTGACTCGCCCTCGCCGACGGTGTAGACGACACCCCGGTGGCGCAGTCCCTGCCGCCTCTCCCCCGCGTGGGCCGTGCTCGCGGTGAGCGCCGTCGCGGCGAGCCCGGCGGACGCCATCCCGGCGAGGAACTGTGCGCGGTTGATCCCTTGGTTCTTCTCCATACGCCCACCCTGTCGGGCGCGCACCCGCCGGCGCCGTCCCCCGATGGTCTACGACGAGGGGCCGAAGGGAGCGGACCGGTCGGCGAAAGTCGCGCCGGGCGTTGCGGGATGGCCGGACGCACTCAAGGCCCTGAACCTCAGGCACTCCGGGATGCGCGAGCAGCCGTAGGTCGGCGTGTGGTACGTCGGCATCCCGGAGCACTCGGGCCTCGGCCACCGGGGTCCGCGGAGATCTCCGCGGCGATCGTCGGCCGTGAGTCGGTCGACCATGCGCCGGCGAGGGCCCGGCTGTCGGCGGAGGACGTGGTCAAGTGCGGCGGCCACCGGGGCTGAGGTGCGGGAGCCGCAACCGGAAGACCATGCGGTCGACGCCCGGGCCGTCGTGGTCGCGGACGGGGCCGGTCACCGTGAAGCCCATCGCGGTGTGGAAAGCGATGGAGCGCTCGTTCTGCGGAGAGGTGATCGCCCTCACCTCGGTACGGTGCCCGGCCGCGGCCATGTCGAAGAACCGCTCGTACAGGCCACGGGCCAACCCGTCACCGCGGGCCCGTGGCGCCACTCCGACGAAGTGGATGTACGCGGCATCGGGCACCGACGGGGACATCAGCCCGACCAGGAACCCGGCCAGGCCGTCGCCGTCCTCGGCGACCAGGCTCGTGCGATGGAAGTGGTCCAGGAACAGCCGGGGCAGAACCGAGCGGATGGGTCGCTCCCACCACTCGTCCACCACCGCGATGATGCGGTCGTAGTCCTCGGGTTCGGCCTGCCGGACATGCGCGCTCTGTTTCATGATCACGCACCCTTGGCCCGGCTGAAGAGCCGGCCGGCCAGGTCGACACCGATGACCGCGCCGTCGCCGTCCAGGGTGAAGAAACCGCGCTGCCCCTTCAGGCCGCCTTCGGTGATGATGTATTCGTGCCCGTCGCCCGGCAGGAAGCCCATGGCGGCCGGCGGGTAGTCCGGTGGCATCTCGGTCTGCGAGGCCGCACGGATCTCCGGCTTGATCCCGACCGCGAGCGTGATCCCGGACCCGTCGGTGGCGATGTCCAGGTTCATGGCGTCGATCTCGTACCGGCCGGCGACCGCCCGGGCCTGTGCCGCGTCGTACGGCACCGGCTCCGGATCCCGCTCCACCACGCCGAGGTGGTGCTCGAGGGCCCAGCGTGCGACGGCCTGGTTGAACTGGTAGCCGTCCGGACCCGAGTTGGCCAGGGAGACGACGGCGAAGTTCCGTTCGGGCACGAGGAGCAGCTCGGCGAACTGGCCGTTGCCCGAGCCGCCGTGGCCGATCGTGCGGACGCCGTCCACCCCGCGCAGGAACCAGCAGATGCCGAAGCCGTCCCCGAGCGTGCTGCCGCGCAGTTCGACCGTCTGCGTCCGCATGGCTCGCAGCGCCTCGGCGGACACCACACCGTCTCCGGCACCGAGGTGGAAACGGGCCCAGCGCAGCAGGTCGGCGGCGCAGGACACCATGCCGCCGCCCGGGTTGTTGCCGCGCGCACCCGCCTTGAACGCCTTCCACGGCCGCGCGGTCCGCAGGGCCCCGTCCTCGTCGCGGTTGTACCCCACGGCGAACGGCCGGATCATGACGTCGTCCAGGTCGAAGAACGTGTTCGACAGCCCCAGCGGCTCCAGGACCAGCGCGGCCACGGCCTGCTCGAAGTCCTGGCCCGTGACCTTCTCGATCACCCGCCCGGCCAGGTTGTACCCGGCCTGGCTGTACGAGGCCCGGGTGCCGGGCGGCGCGATCATCTCCAGCTCGGCCATCTTGGCCACGAACGCCGCCAGCGAGGTGTCGTCCCCGTCGGCGTCGATCAGGTTCCAGTCGAGCCCCGCGGTGTGGTTGAGCAGGTTCAGCACGGTGATCTTTTCCGCGGCCGACTCGTCGACGAGCTTCAGCTCGGGAACGTACCGGCGCACCGGCGCGGTCAGCTCCACCTTGCCCTGCTCCGCCAGGCGCATGAGCGCGGTGGCGGTGACGGTCTTGGTGACGGACGCGACCGGGAACAGTGTCCTCTCGTCGACGGGCAGCGGCTGACCGAGGCTGGTCACGCCGTGGGAGACGTACACCTCCTGACCGTCCATCAGCACCCCGACGGACACACCGGGAATGCCGAACTCCTCGGCCGTCGCCGCTACGAACTCCGACAGCGCATCCTGCGACATCGTCATCTTCTCCCCGTGACCTTGACTTGAACTTAGTGCAATGGAGCCTAGACGGCTTCCCGAACTAAGTGCAAGTAGGTGACTTGAACTAAGTTCACCTACACTTGCGACCATGCCGCGAGACACCCTGACCGCAGACCAGATCGTCCGTGCCGCCATCGAGTTGCTGGACGAGGGCGGACTGGACGGGCTCAACATGCGCAGCCTGGGGCAGCGACTCGACTCGGCCGCTACCGCGATCTACTGGCACATCAAGACCAAGGACGACCTGGTCAGGCTCGCCGGGGACGCGATCTGGGACGAGGTCGAGCTGCCCGAGCTCGACACCACCGACTGGCGGTCGGCCGCCGTCGCCACGGCGGCCGGCATGCACGCGATGCTCCTGCGGCACCCGTGGCTCGGTCAGGCGTTCGGCAGCCATCTCCTGTACGGCCCTCACAAGTCGCGCTACGACGACCACGCCCTCGCCCTCTACGAGAAGGCCGGTTTCACCGCCGCCGACGCCGATCGGGCGGCCGCCACGGTGTTCGTCTTCGTCCTCGGCAGCGCCTTGGGCTCCGCCGCACAGGTCTCCCTCACCCGCCGCCTGAACAGGGGCGGCGGGGACGCCGAGGAGCAGCTGGCGGCCGCCATGGCCCAGGCCGGCGAGATCGCGATGGGCTTCCCACGACTGCGTGAGCGCCTCGGCACACAGGCTGCCACCGACTACTCGGCGGCACCCGAGGACACCTTCGCGTTCGGCCTCCGATGCATCCTCGACGGCTTCGAGGCCCGCCTCGCCGACCTTACGGACGACACATACCGCGCATAAAGCCCATCGGGTGGGAGACTCGGACTCCGTAGCGGGGGTGCTCGAGAGGGACTCCGATGGATCTCGACGCGGTCGCCGATGAGCTGTACGGGCTGCGGCCGGAGGAGTTCGTCGCCGCCCGCGACCGGTATGCCGCGCAGGCCCGTACGTCCGGCGAGCGGGACCTCGCCGAGGAGATCGCCGCGTTGCGGCGCCCGAGCCTGGCCGCGTGGGCCTGCAATCTCCTGGTCCGCAGACTGCCCGACGAGGTCCAGCCGCTGCTCGGGCTCGGTGCGGAGCTGCGCCGGGCACATCGCGAACTGGACGGTCCGCAGCTGCGCCTGCTCGCCCGCAGACAGCGTGAGGTGATCGGTGCGCTCGGGCGCCAGGCGCGGCGGCTGGCCGCCGAGGCGGGTCATCCGGTCGGTGAGGGCGTTCAGCGCGAGGTCGAGGAGACCCTGCACGCCGTCCTCGCCGACCCGGAGGCCGCCCGGGAGTGGGCGGCGGGCCGGCTGGTGAAGCCGCTCGGCGCGGCGACCGGGTTCCCGGACGCCGACGCGGCTGCCGTCGGGCGCCGCCCCGCGCCCGCGCCGAAGCCGAAGCCGAAGGCCATGCGACGCGGCGGCGGCGAGGAGCGCCGCCGGCAGCTCGCCGAGGCCCGCGCGCAGGCCCGGGACGCCGAGCGAGAGCTGCGTGCCCTGCAGGCGGAGGCGGCGGCCGCCGAAACGGAGGCGGTGGAGGCTGCCCGGCGGTCGGCCGAGGCGGAGGAGCGGCTGCGGGAGCTCCGGGAGAAGGCGCGGCGCGTCCAGGAGGAGCAGGAGCGGGCCCGCGCCGACGAGCAGAGCGCCCGTGAGTGGGCGCGCAGGGCCGACCGGGATGTACGCGAGGCCGGGCGCCGCGCCCGGGCAGCGGCCGCGCGGATCGAACGACTGGCCGAGGACGCCGAGGACCAGCAGTCGCACGGCACCGGCCGGAACTCACCTCGCAAGGCGAGGAGTTCACCGTGAGCCCGCACCATCCCGCAGCGATCGACGGGAGATGCCTTGACCGTTCACTCTTAAGGGTGCACCAGGTCCGGCCGTCCGTGGCATACCGCGGGTACCGTCGTTCGGCAGCAGTGTGATGTTTGCAACGCGATGTGATGGAGAGGGGGCGAACGGGCAACGCTCCCCTTCATGCCCCACGCGAACCTCCTGCGGCAGGTGATTGGATGAGCACGGCGACGACCCGGGCGCCCCGGACGCCGTCCGTACGAACCGACGCATCCACGGCCTCGCCGAGATCCTCCCCGCCCGCCGCCATGTCCTCCCTGCCGTCCCTCACCGGGCTGCGCTGGGTCGCGGCGCTGCTGGTGTTCGGACTGCACGTGAACAACTTCGGCTACTTCGGAGGCCACCCCGGTCGCATCGTGACCTGGGCGTTCGGGGCCGGCGCCACGGGCGTGTCGTTCTTCTTCGTGCTGTCCGGTTTCGTGCTGACGTGGTCCGCGCGGCCGCGTGACCGTGCGCTCGCCTTCTGGCGGCGGCGCATCGCGCGGATCTACCCGGTGCACCTGGTCACCCTGGCCGTCGCGTTCGTGATGACGTACACGCTGGCCCATCAGCCGAAGCCGACGCCCAAGCAGGCGCTGGCCAACGTCTTCCTGCTGCACTCCTGGTGGCGCCCCTGGTGGCAGACGCTGAACCCGGTCAGCTGGTCGCTGGCCTGCGAGGCGTTCTTCTACGCGGCCTTCCCGCTGCTGATCCTGCTGCTGCGCCGGCTGGGCGCACGAGGCGCGACGGTGCTCGGCGGACTCTCGGTGGTGGCGGTACTGGTCCTGGCCCGGGCGGACGCACACCACTGGATGGACGAGTCGATCTACTCCCTGCCGGCCGCCCGCCTGCCGGAGTTCGTCCTGGGCGCCGTCACGGCCAGGCTGGTGCTGCTCGGCCGCTGGCGCGGGCCCGGCCTCGAGGCCTCGCTGGCCCTGGCGATCATCGGTTACTTCCTGGTCCCGCAGGTCACACCCGGCTACTCCGCCACCGTCTGCACCATCGCCGGGTTCACCCTGCTCATCCCGGCCGCGGCGGTCGCGGATGCGCACGGGCTGCCCTCGCTGTGGCGGCACCGTCGGATGGTGCGGCTGGGGGAACTGTCGTTCGCCTTCTACATGATCCACCTGCTGGTCCTGCGCGCGGGCACCAACCTGCTCGGCACGAAGCCGCACTTCGGGGTCCTGGCCGGCCTGGCGGTCACCACCGCCGCCTTCGCCCTCTCCCTCGGGCTGTCCTGGCTCCTGTACGAGGCGGTGGAACGCCCGGCGAGACGCCTGCTGCTGCGCCGCCGACGCACCGGCACGCCCGCTCAACAGGAGGACGCCCCGCCCTCCAGGCGTGAGGCTCCGGCGGCGCGTGACTGAGCCGGTCCGGACAGCCGTGCGCCGGCCCCCCCCTCGGCAGGGACCGGCGCACGGGACCGTTTCAGCCGTTGGTGCAGGTGTTGGCGAGGGCCGGGTTCAGCAGCCCGATGATGTCGATGGTGTCGCCACACAGGTTGGCGTCGAGGTCGACCGGGATCTGGATGACGTTGCCGGAGAGGACGCCAGGGCTGTCGGTGGCGACGCCGACCGGGTTCGGATCGGCCGCATAGGCGGCCGTCGTGCCGGCCAGGGCAAGGGCACCTGCGAGAACTGCTGTGGTAGCAAAGCTGCGCATACGCATGAGTTGCCTCACTGGTTGACGTAGGGACCCTTCCATCTCAGCGGCAAGGGACGGCGGCCGCCCGCTCTGGTACGCCGTTCGGGACTACGGGAACCGGGTGACCTTGGAGGGGACGGTGTCCGTTCCCGAGGTGGGGGCTCCCGTGGTGTTGACGACGTGGGCGTACTGGCCCTTGCCACCGAGGGAGATCACCAGCAGGTCGTGCATCCTGATGCCTGCCGTGGTCGGGACCTGGAAGCCGTGGGCCTGGACGATCGAGGGATCGGCCGTGTAGTTGCAGTAGCTGCCCAGCCCCCATGCCTCGTGCGTGGTGACGGAGTCCGCGACCTTGTAGGCCGCGTAGCCGACGATGCCGTCGTGGGTGATGGCGGCGGCGTTCGGGGCGTCGTACGCCTTCTCGTTCTGGAAGAAGATCGTCCGGCCGCGTTCTCCGTTCCAGTACACGTCGTACTTGTTGAAGTGTTCGACGAACAGGCCCGTGGCGAGGACGTCGTCGCCGTTGACGCGCAGGCCGTAGTCGGCGCGGTTGGAGTCCCAGCCGACGCCGCTGCCGTGGTCGGCGCGCCAGATCCAGGTGTGGTCGATGACGACGTCGTTGCTGTTGACCACCACGGAGTCGGTGGCGAGGCCGGGTCCGGCGCCGCCGATGCGGACGAACACGTCCTGCATGGTGGTGGGGTTGGCGGAGTGGTCGGCGGTGGAGCCGGGGGTGCCGATCCGCAGGAGCGTGTCGGAGTTGACGGGGCCCGCGTCGATCAGGAATCCGGCCAGCTTGACTCCGTCGACGTCGGCCACGTGCATCGCGTCGATGCCGCCGTCCGGGACGAGGGTGGCGAGGCCGAGGCCGAGGACGACGGTGTTGGCGCGGGTGATGTCGATGGTCTGGTCGAGGTGGTAGACGCCGGGTGTGAAGAGGAGGTTGAGGCCCTGGGCGAGGGCCTGGTTGATGGTGGCGGCGGTGGCGCCCGGCTTGACGACGTAGAACTGGTCGAGCGGGAGGGACGTGCCCGCATCGGCCGGCCAGGAGACTCCGCGGACGTTGGTGCGCTTGGCCGGGACGAAGACTTTGTAGGTGGAGCCGTCGAGATAGAGGAACGGCTTCTCCCGCGAGACGGGTGTCGTGTCCAGGGTGGTGTACGGACCGCTGTCGAAGTTGGTCGCCGGTGCGCCCTGGACGCCGGAGAAGGTCATGTTCCAGACCCCGTTGGTCCAGCCGCCGACCGAGCTGTCGCGGGTGTACCACTGCTGCTGGGAGTACGGCCCGACCGTGCCGTCGATCTTCGAGTCGGCGATGTAGCCGCCGGAGGCCCAGCCGTAACCGTTCGGGGCAAGGTTGAGGCCGCCCTGGACGTGGATACGGCGGAAGGGCGCCGCCTGGGCGACCGCCCAGCGGTCCGTGCCGTTGGACGGCTTGATGGCGAGGTTCTCCGCCGAACGCCAGAAGTTCTGGGTGGCGTTGCCGTTGAACCAGCCCGCGTCCACCGTGACGTCGCCGTTGATCCGGGTGTCGTCGGGGTTCAGGCCGAGACCGGAGATGGAGGTGTAGAAGCCGATCTGGGCGTTGATGCCGTCGTAGGTGCCGGGCTTGAGCAGGAACTGGTAGCGCCCGGTGCCGAACTGGCTGGACTCCTGCTGGGCGAAGACGTCGTCGAACTTCTTCTGGAGATCGGGGGTCGAGGGGTCGACGACGATCACGTTCGGACCGAGGTCGCCGCCGCCCTGGACCGGCGGGGTGCCGGTGGAGCCGGTGTGTACGGCGACCTCCCACAGCGAGTAGCCGTAGCCGGTGCCGCGTGCGGTGCCGTTGATCCGGAGGTAGCGGCCGGAGCCGCTGACGTCGTAGGAGGCGGTGCCACCGCTCGCGCCGGTGACGCTCTTGAGGGTGCTCCAGCTCTGGCCGTCGGCGGAGGCCTGGATCTGGAAGTCCTTGCCGTACGCCGTCTCCCAGTTCAGCTCGACCTTGCACAGGTCCTTGACCGAGCCGAGGTCCACCTGGAGCCACTGCGGGTCCGAGGCCTGGCTGGACCAGCGGGTTCCGGTGTCGCCGTCGAAGGCGGCGGAGGCGGGGGTGCCGGCGTTCTCGGTGGAGGAGGCGGTGGCCGGCCTGCCCTGTGCGGCGTTCGCGGTGCCGCAGGCGGGCTGGGTGCCGCTCGTCGAGCCGAACACCTGGAACTCCCAGAGGGAGTAGCCCCATTGGGTCGCGCGGTGCACACCCAGCATGCGGACGTAGCGGCCCTGCCCGGACACGTCGAGGGTGTCGACTCCTCCGTCGGAGCCGGTGACGGACTTCAGGTCGGTCCAACTGGTCCCGTCCGTGGATATCTGGACCTTGTAGTCCTTGCCGTAGGCGGTCTCCCAGTTCAGGACCACCTGGGTGACCGAGGCGGTGGCGCCCAGGTCGACCTGGAACCACTGGTCGTCGGCTGCGGCCGAGGACCAGCGGGTACCGGAGTCGCCGTCGAGGGCCTGGGCCGCGGCGGTGCCGTAGTTCTCCTCGGAGGACGCTGTGGCCGTCTTCCCCTGTGACAGCGGGGTGTCGGCCGCGGCGGCCGGTGGATGGGTGGTGGGCAGGGCGATCAGCGCTGCCGTGGCGGCGAGCGCGATGCCCAGGGATCTCACTCTCATGTGGCGGCTCCATGCGGCTGCGGAGGTCAAGAAGCTGACCCCATGGCTTAGTTCATGTTTTGATTTAAGTGGTGAGCCAACTGGGCGACAAGCCTTCGGAAGTCAAAACCTCCGAAGGCGTGCCGGATCGCGCTACACCTGCTGCCGTGTCTGGTTCCCGGCCATCTCCAGCAGTGCGGCGTGCGTCTCCGGGTCGGCGGCCACGATCAGCCCGCCCGCGCCGGTGTGCAGGGGCTGGCCGTGGATGCCGGTGACCGTGCAGCCGGCGGCCCGGCACAGGGCGATGCCGGCAGAGAAGTGCACGCTGTCGCGCAGGTCGCCGTCGGTGACGTACGCGGCCCGGCGGCCGGCGGCCACCCAGGCGACCGCGAGGGTCGTGGAGACCACCCGGGGCCGGAACCGCCGCACGAACCCGGGGTCGGCCAGGAGGCGGACCGCCCGGAACCCGGGGGCGTTGGGGAACGGCGGGTCGAGATTGACGTCCACCAGTTGCGAGTCGGGCCTGGGCGCCAACTCCTCGTCCCTGCCGTGGCTTCGGACCCAGGCCCGCTGCCCGTCGGTCCAGAACACCTCGCCGTTGAACGGGTCGGCCGTCGCGGCCGCCGTGATCTCGTCGCCCGCCCGCAGGGCCACGTTCACCCCCACCAGCATGTTCCGCACCGCGTGGTTGAGGGTGCCGCACAGGGGGTCGACGAGCCAGCGGCGCCGCGCCGCGTCGGCGCCGGTGCTGCCGCTCTCCTCCCCCGTCACGGCGTCGTCGGGCCGCGCGGCGCGCAGCACCTCCAGAATGGCCTTCTCCGCCGCGAGGTCCGCCGCCGTCGCGAAGTCGCCGGCGGACTTCTCGAAGCGGGCGAGGGATTGCCCGTACATGTCGCGTACCACGTCCGCGCCCGCCTGGGCGGCCGCCAGGGCCAGGTGGGCGTCGGACTCCCCGTTGTCGATCAGCATGCGGGCAGGACAGGTCCCGGGCCCGCCGGGTCGGCGGGCCCGGAGTCGATCACCGCGTGCGGGCCGGGCCGGTCGGGGTGAGGGCCAGGTTCTGTTCGGCGGCGGTGCGGCCGCCGCCGACGGAACTCCCGCTCGTGTCAGTCCAGTTGCGTGCCGGAGTGGTCTCGGCGCGTCGGCCGGAGGTGCCGGACAGGGCGAGGACGAGGCCGCTGTAGCGGTTGACGAGACGGTAGCCGCCGTCGTCGCAGGCGCAGCGGATCAGGAACCACTGCTGGCCGACGGTCGGCCCGCCGGCCGGTGCCGCGGTGACGGTCGGCCGGGCGCCCCAGGCACGGCCTGCGGTGGTGGCGGAGTCGACGCCCAGCAGACGGCCACTGGCGGCGTTGGCGAGGGTGAAGGCGCCGTCGCCGGTGGCGGTGAAGGTCCACGACTCCCGGGCGGAGCCGGTGGGGGACGCGACGGACGTCGTGCCGGCGCCGCCGGAACTCTGCGCGAGGACCCGGCCCGTGCCACCGGTGATGCGGTAGCGGCGGGTGGTGTCCACCGGTGGCGCGGTGGGCCGGTCGGAGTCGATGGTGACGTCGACGTACTCGCCGGAGGAGTCGTGGGAGCAGCCGAAGGAGCAGTACGAGCGGAAGGTCCTGCCGACGACGGCGGAGCTGGTCCGGTTGGCGGGGTCGAGGAACCAGCGGTACCAGGACGCGTTGGTGTAGCCGCCGGTGTCGCCGATGAGGCGCCACTTCTGGGAGGCCAGGTCGTCGGTGGCGTAGAAGTACTGCGGTGAGTCGCCGCTCTGGTCGACGGCCTGCGGTTCCCCGATGTACAGGCCGAGGTGGGCGTCGTAGGCGATGTTCATGACGAACAGCGGCGAGGTCGGGGGCATCTTGCCGGCCGCGATCTGCTCGGCGGCGGTGCCGGTGCTGGCCGGGTCGTACTCGCCGGAGACAGGGGTGTAGCCGGTGGGGTGATCGGCGTCGACGGGCACGATGTTGCTCTCCCGGCCGCCGGTGCCGGGCTGGGACCAGGAGCCGTCGTACCATTTGCGCCAGGAGCCGGGGGCCATCTTCGCGGAGATCGGGGCGCGGGCCACGTGTTCGTAGAAGGCCTTCCAGCCTCCCTTCTTGTCCACGATCCGGGAGCCGTAATAGACGTAGAAGTACCCGGAGGCGGTGTCCACGTAGAGGCGCTGGTCGCCGTCGCCGTAGGAGTACGTCTGGTTCGGGAAGGCCGTCGAGTCCCCGCGCTGCGTGCCGTACGGGGAGGTCAGGACGTGGTCCTCGATGGTCCAGGTGCGGCCCCGGTCGGTGGAGACGGCGTAGTCGATGGCGTCGTAGTGCAGTCCGTCGCCGAAGGGCTGCGGGGTGAACTCGTTGTGCACCAGGCCGTACCAGTCACCGGTGTCGGGGTCGACCCACACCCCGGACAGGTCGCAGTAGTTCTTCTGGGCGTAGCCGGAGCCGCTCGGGGCGTACGTGGCCTCACGGCCGGTCGGGCTGTTGTTGCACCGCCAGGTGGTGTCGTCGTTGCGGTCGGCGGAGTTGGCCGGGTCGACGGCCTTGCTCAGCGTCTTGTCGAACTTGGCGGTGTCGAAGTCCTTGCCGGTGTAGAAGTCCCAGGTGCGCGGATCCTTGGCGCCGTAGAGGGCGGCGGACTGCTGGTAGTGGAAGGTGCCGTCCTTGTCGGTGTACGGGGTGGCGGGGGTGTCCGTGGGGTGGGTGAACGGCACCGGTGTCCCGACGCTCACGCTGTAGGTCGCGTCGGCGGCCGGGGGCGCGGCGGACGCCGGGGCCGGTGTGCCGCCGCCCAGGGCCAGGGCGGCGGCCGCGGCCAGGGCGCCGCCTGCTCTGCTCAACAGTCGCACGGGTGCTCCTTGTTGCCGAAGGGCCGGTTGCACCGGAACGATCCGGGCCCGGCGGTTGCTCCGGCAATGGACTCCCATGCTCCGCCTCTTGCACTTTCGCGGCGGCGCGCCGCTCAGCGCTCCCCGTGGACGCCGGCCGGGAGCGGTGTCTCCCAGGCCAGTTGGCGGATCAGCTCGTCATCGGCACGAGAGGCGCCGGGAGCTGCGGAACCGGCGCGTGCGGGGGTGTGGGTGCCGCGGGAGATGCCGCCGCTGACGGTGATGTTGTGCTCGACACGCGGGCGGCGGTGCTGCTCGTAGACGGCGAACGCGGTGCGTGGACCGGGGGTGTCGCGCAGGGCCTTGGCGAGGACGACGGCGTCCTCGAGCGCCATCGAGGCACCCTGTCCGGTGGCCGGCGAGGCCGCGTGGGCCGCGTCGCCGATGAGGAGGACCCGGCCCACGTGCCAGGGCGTGCCGAGCGGCATCTCGGCGGCGTTGACGACCATCATGCGGTCGGCGCAGGCCGCGACGATGTCGCCGGCCGGGCCGGCGCCCTCGCGCAGCAGGGCGAGCAGTTCCTCGCGCCGGTCACCGACCGCGCGGTACGCGGGACGGCCGGCGGGCAGCGGGTCGCCGGCGACGCGCGCGAACCAGTACGTCTCCCCCGTCGGCGAGACCGCGTATCCGAAGGCGGATCTGCTGCCCCGCACCATGGTGATGGCGCCGGTGTCCTCGGCCGCGGGAGTGCCGTCCGTGTAGCCGTAGAAGACGCGCTGGCCCGCGTACCGTGGCTCCGCCGCGAGGGCGGCGACATGGCCGCGCACGGCCGAGTTGAGGCCGTCCGCGCCGATCAGCAGGTCTCCGGTGGCGGTGCTGCCGTCGGCGAAGTGCGCGGCGACGCCGTCGCAGCCGTCGTCCACGGACACCAGGCGGGCGCCGTGGCGCACGGCAATGCCGCGCCGGGCGGCTTCGGCCTGCAGGGCCGCGTTCAGCTCGCCGCGGCGCAGGCAGCGGTAGCACAGGGCGGGGTCGTCCGCCCCTGCGAGCGGGGCGTGCGTCACCTCGGTGCCCGCGCCGTCGAGCAGGCGCAGGGAAGTCAGCGGAAAACCGACGGCCGTGACGGCGTCCGTGGCGTCGAGCTGGGCCAGGGCGCGCATGCCGTTCGTCGCCAGGGTCAGGAAGGCGCCGATGTCCTCGGCGGTGTCGGGGTGCGCCTCGAAGAGGGCCACGTCGTGACCGGCCTTGTGCAGGCCCAGCGCGGCCGCCGTGCCCGCGATGCCGCCGCCGATCACCAGTATGCGTGCCATCGGATCCACCCCACCGTCCCGTTCCGGTACCTCGACCGGTGGCACAGGTACGCCATGAACGGCCGCGCGGGCAAGAACGCGGTGTCACATCCGGACGCGTCCGGGGGCCTGAGCTGTGTCACGCCCCAACGGCGCGGACTGCGGGCTCACTTGGCGAGCTGCTGGTACATCGAGACGAGGTCCCGCGAGAGGACCGACTTGACCCAGCGGGTGGTGTCGTCGCCGAGCACCTCGTGCGCCCCGGACTCGATGCCGTCGAGGGCGGCCACCGCGATGTCGTGGGCGTTCGCCTTCGGGGCGTCGAGTCCGGCCGTCATGTCGGTGTCGACGTACGCCATGTGCAGGCCCGTCACCTGGATGCCGCGGGACTGGAGGTCCAGGCGCAGGCTGTTGGTCTGTGACCACAGGGCGGCCTTGGTGGAGCTGTAGCTGCTGCCGTCGGCGAGCCAGGACAGGGCGGAGTGGACGTTCAGGATGTGGCCGCCGCCGTTGCGCTCGATGACCGGCACGAAGGCGCGGGTGAGGAGCAGCGGGCCGTAGTAGTTGACCTCGAACTCGCGGCGGACGTCCTCCAGCGGCGAGGTGAGCACCCGGGCGCCGGTCGAGACGCCGGCGTTGTTGATCAGCACGGTCACGTCCGGCGCCTGCTCGGCCAGGGCCGCCACCGAGGCGGGGTCGGTGACCTCCAGGGGCAGCGGGACGGCCTCGGGGTGGGTGATGGTGCGCGGGTAGCGGGCGGTGGCGTACACCTTCCCGGCTCCCCGCGCGTACAGCTCCTCGACGAGAGCCCTTCCGATGCCCCGGCTGCCGCCGGTGACGAGGACGACGGAGTTCTTGAGTGCGGTCACGGCAGTCTCCAGACAGGTGAAACCGATCGGTTTCCAACATGGTAAACCGATCGGTTTCCGAGCTCGGGACGGGGGTGACCCAGGGGTGCGGAGCGGGCGGCTCCCCGGCCAGGTCCGGCAGGAGCCGGGCGACGGTCACCGTGGGGTAGTCCTTGTGGGCGTGCCGGCGGTCGAGGGTCTCGGCCGCGGCTTCGGCGAAGGTGCCGGGCAGTCCGGTGTCCCGCCAGGCCTGGGCGATCTCCCGCATCTCCGGCTCCCAGCGCCAGGCGCGGGCCCGGCGCCCGCCAGGCGTTCCCGGCCGCGCCAGCGGGGTGCCGGACAGCAGGTGGGCCGCCAGGTCCAGCAGGTCGTCCAGCACGTCGTGGCCGTCGGCGAGGGCGCGGGCCTGGGCGGCCAGGGCGTACGAGATCTTGTTGCAGGCGGCGAAAGCCGGCTTCAGCGCGGACGCCCGCCCGACGGGGCCGTCCAGCGCGACCGGGGTGAGCAGCGTGCCGTGGCGCCGATCTCTGCCGTCGCCCGGGGGCTGATCGCGTTGGCGTAGACGTAGATCCCCCACCACACCCTTGCTCCCGCAATCACGGCCTGCGCCGCCACGCCCGCGCCCATGGCACCGGGGTGCACGATTCCCACGTCTCGCCCAGTCATGCCGGACCCTGACGCCCCTACAACGCTTCGCTTTTCTCCAAAGGCCGACGAAAACCACCACCCCGCATGTAGCGATCACGGCATTCACGGGTACGCATGCCCGTATGGCGTTACGTCGATCACGATCGGGACGACCCAGGTTCGCGGCGGCCGTCGCCGCCGTGGCACTCATCCTCGCGGGCTGTGAGAGCGCGGGCTCCTCCTCCGGCCACGGGCGTCAGGAGCTGACCGTGGCGGCTCTGCCACTCACCGACTCGGCGGCCCTCTATCTCGCCCGGGACCGGGGACTGTTCGCCAAGGAGGGCCTGGACGTGCGCATCCGGCCCGTGCAGCAGAGTGTCCAGGCGCTGCCCGCGCTGATCAAGGGCCAGGTGAGCGTGATCGCGAGCGCGAACTACGTCACCTACCTCCAGGCGTACGAGAAGGGCACCCTGGACCTGCGCATCCTCGCCGAGGGCGTCCGGATCGCCCCGCACATGATGGACGTCCTGGTACCCAAGGGCTCGGCGATCAGGACTCCGGCGGACCTCGCGGGCAGGAAGGTCGCCGTCGCCGTCCTCAACAACATCCAGTCGCTGACCCTGAACGCGATCCTCGCCGCCAAGGGCGCCGGCCGGCCCGTCTACCGGCAGATCCTCTTCCCGCAGATGGGCCCCGCCCTGGAGCAGGGCCAGGTGGACGCCGTCCACGCCGTCGAGCCCTTCGACAGCGCGATCCAGGGCGAGTTGGGTGCCCGGGTGCTGCTGGACGGGGGCTCACCGCCGGTGCGGGGTCTGCCCGCCAGCGGGTACGTCACCACGCGGGACTTCGTGCAGAAGCACCCGAAGGCGGCAGCGGGTTTCCGGCGCGCCATCGAGGCCGCCTCGAAGATCGCCGCCCGGGACCCGGGGGCCGTACGCGCCGAGCTGCCGAAGTACACCAAGGTGACGGCGGACCAGGCCAGGTCGATCCACCTGCCGACGTACCCGGTGACCGCCGACCCCGCGCAACTGCGCCGTCTCGTCCGGCTCATGCGCGACCAGGGCCTGCTGAAGAAGGACGTCGACCCGGCGCCCCTGCTGGCCCGATGACACGGCGCCAGGAGTTCCTGCTCGGCGTCCTCGGCGCGGTGCTGGCCTTCGGCGTCTGCGAGGCGGTCAGCCGGGCCGGGATCGTCCGGCGCAGCTATCTGCCGCCCGCGTCCGAAGTCGTGGCCCGGGCCGCGTGGTTGGCGGGCGACGGGACGTTCCTCGACGGGATCGGGGCCACGCTGCGGGCCTGGGCGCTGGGCCTCGGTCTCGCCTGTGCGATCGCCGTACCGCTGGGGCTGCTGCTGGGCGCGGTGCCGGTCCTGGAGGCCGCCGTGCGCGCGGTCGTGGAGTTCCTGCGGCCGCTGCCGTCCGTCGCGTTGATCCCGCTGGTGTCGCTGCTGCTCGGGTCGGGCACCGGTGCGGAGGTGACGCTGATCGCGTACGCGTCCGTGTGGCCGGTGCTGTTCAACACCGTCTACGGCCTCGCCGAGACCGATGCCCTGGCCAAGGACACCCTGCGGGCCTTCGGCTTCGGGCGGCTCGGGGTGCTGCTGCGGGTGGAACTGCCGGGCACCGCCCCGTTCATCGCCGCCGGGGTGCGGATCTCCGCCGCGGTCGCCCTCATCCTGGCCGTCGCCTCCGAGATCCTCTCCGGGTTCGGCGAGGGGCTGGGCATCTTCATCGCCCAGGCACAGACGGCCACGGACGGCACCCGGGACGTCCTGGCGGGCGTCCTGTGGGCAGGGATCCTCGGGCTGGTGGTCAACGGCCTTCTGGTCGGCGCGGAGCGGCGATTGTTCGCGTGGGCCCATGAACCCCGTGGCGAACAGCGGCGGTTCGGGCCGGGACGGCAAGGGACCGGCGCATGACGGCGGCGGACGCACAGCTCGGCCGCCGGACGCTGCGCGGCACGGCGACCCACCGGGCCCGTACCGCCGTACCCTTCCTGCTGCGCTGGTCGGTGTTCCTGCTCGCCGTCGCCTGCTGGGAGGCGGCCGCCCGCGCGCACGGCAGTGTGTACTTCCCGACTCCGCTGCGCATCGCCCGCCACGCCCACGACCTGTGGTTCTCCGGGCCCGTCGGGCATCTCTTCCTCACCACGGCGGCCGTCGACAACATCCTGCCCAGCCTCGGCCGGATGGCCGCCGGCTTCGTGACCGCCGCCGTCGCCGGAATACTGCTGGGCATCGCGGTGGGCCGCTCGCGGCGGGCGTACGCGCTGTGCAACCCGGTGCTCCAGTTCGCACGGGCCGTACCGCCGCCCGCCCTGGTGCCGGTGTTCGTCGTCGTCTTCGACTTCGGTACGCCGATGCAGGTGGCGTCGATCGCGTTCAGTGCCGTGTGGCCGGTGCTGGTCAACGCGGCGGAGGGCGCCCGGGCCACGGATCCACTGCGGCTGGAGGTGGGGGCGGTGCTGCGGCTGACGGGGCCCGAGCGGCTGTGGTTCCTCGTCCTGCCGTCCGCGCTGCCCCGGATCTTCGCCGGGCTCCGGCTGAGCCTGTCGCTGTGCCTGATCCTGATGGTCTTCTCGGAGCTGCTGCCGGGCACGGCCGACGGGATCGGCTTCACGCTCACCGACGCCCAGTCGCGTTCCGACCTGCTCACCGTGTGGGCCGCGCTGATGCTGCTCGGCGTGCTCGGGTATCTCCTCAACACCGGACTGCTCGCGGTCGAGAGGCGGATCGCCGGCCCAAGGAGGGCTTCGTGACGGCAACGGTGCGCGACGCGGTGGTCCGGTTCCTGCGCGACACCGGCATGACCACCGTCTTCGGCAATCCCGGCTCCACGGAACTGCGCATGTTCCGCGACTGGCCGGACGACTTCACCTATGTGCTCGGCCTGCAGGAGTCGACCGCCGTGGGCATGGCGGCCGGACACGCCCTCGGCACCCGGCGCGCGGCCTTCGTCAGCCTGCACTCGGCCGGCGGGGTGGGACACGCGCTCGGCGCCGTCTTCAACGCCTTCCGCGACCGGGTGCCCCTGGTCGTCGTGGCGGGCCAGCAGGCGCGTTCGCTGATCCAGCTGCGGCCGTTCCTCGGCGCCGACGAACCGGCCCTGTTCCCGCGCCCGTACGTGAAGTCCGCCCGCCAGCCGGAGCGGGCCGAGGACGTGCCGGCCGTGCTCGCCGAGGCGTACCGGATCGCGATGACGCCGCCGCGCGGCCCGGTCTTCGTCTCCGTGCCCGAGGACGACTGGGACCGGCCCGCCGAGACCGTCACGCCCCGCACGGTGCACTCCGCGTTCACGGCCGACCCGGACGCCCTCGCCGCGCTCGCCGCCCGGCTCGGCTCGTGCGCCCGTCCGGCCCTGGTGGTCGGCCCCGGTGTGGACGACGAGGACGCGCTGGAGGAGGTCCGGGGGCTGGCCGAGCGGATCCGCGCCGGGGTGTGGATCAGCCCCCTGTCCGGCCGCTCCGGGTTCCCGGAGTCGCACCCGCTGTTCCAGGGGTTCCTGCCTCCGGTCGCCGGGCCGCTGGCCGTGCGCCTGGCGCCGTACGACGTGGTGGTCGCCCTGGGCGCCCCGGTGTTCACGTACCACGTGACCGACGGCGGGCCGCCCCTGGCACCGGGCACCGACCTCTTCCATCTGGACTGCGATCCGGGCCAGGCCGCCTGGCTGCCCACCGGCACCAGCATCCTGACGACCCTGCGGCCCGCCCTGACCCGGCTCACGGAGCTGCTGAAGGAATCGGACCGCGACCCGCCGCCGCCCCGAGCCGCTCCCCCGGCCGCCCGCGCCGCCGAACACATCACCCCGGAGCTGTTCTTCGACCTGCTCGCCGCCCGGCTGCCGCGTGACCGGGTGCTCGTCGAGGAGGCCCCCAGTCACCGGGACGCCCTGCACGCGCGCGTGCCCGTCGACCTGAGCGGCGGCTTCCTCACCACGGGCAGCGGAGCGCTCGGCTGGGGCCTGCCGCTGGCGGTGGGCCGCGCGCTCGCCGACGGACGCCGGCTGGTGTGCGTGGTCGGCGACGGCTCGGCGCTGTACTCCGTGCAGGCACTGTGGAGCGCGGCCCGGTACGCGGCGCCGGTCACCTACGTCCTCCTGGAGAACGGCGGTTACGCGGCCGTCCGCGCGCTGGGCCGCCGGATCGGTGTCGAACCCGTCCCCGGCACGGACGTCGGCGGCATCGACTTCGCGGCCCTCGCCGAGTCGTTCGGCTGCCCGGCGGCCCGTGCCGAGCACCCCGACGAGCTGTCGGCCGCCCTGGACCACGCCCTGGGCCGGGGCGACGACGTGGGCCCGTTCCTGCTCCAGCTGCGGGTGGCCGGCAGCGTGGGCACCCTGTACGAGCCCTGGGCCGGGTGACGGATGCTGCGCCTCGACTCGATGACCCGCCGCTTCGGCGACCACCTCGTACTGGACCGCATCGACCTCACCGTGCCCGAGGGCCAGCTGCTGAGCGTGGTCGGGCCGTCGGGCTGCGGAAAGTCCACGCTGTTGCGCACCATCGCCGGGCTGCTGCCCGCGGACGAGGGCACGATCCAGATCGACGGCGCACCGGTGACCGGCGTGCCCGACCGGCTCGCGGTCGTGTTCCAGGAGTACGGCCGCTCGCTGCTGCCCTGGCTCACCGTCCGCGACAACGTGGCCCTGCCGCTGCGGCGCCGGGGCCTCGGCCGGGCCGCGCGGCACGCCGAGGCCGAGGCCATCCTGGAACGCGTCGGCCTGCACGGGGTGGCCGGCCGGCATCCGCGGCAGCTCTCCGGCGGCATGCAGCAGCGCGTCGCCATCGCCCGCGCGTTGGTCTGCCGCCCCTCCCTGCTGCTCATGGACGAGCCGTTCGGCTCCCTGGACGCCCGTACCCGCGAGGACCTGGAGGACCTGCTCCTCGAAGTGCACCGCGCCGACGGCACCACCATCCTGTTCGTCACCCACGACATCGACGAGAGCGTGTACGTCGGCGACCGTGTCGTCGTCCTGTCCCCCGGCCCCGGCTCCCGCGTCGTACGAGACCTGCCGGTCGACCTGCCCGGCAAGCGCGACCAGATCACCACGCGGAGCCTGCCCGGCTTCGTGGCGCTGCGCACGGAGGTGGGCCGGGCGGTGCGACAGGGGGACTGAGGCGGGGGCATCCTGGGAGGCGTACCGGGAGGCCGGGAGGTGTGGGCATGCGGTGGTGGGCCGGTGGGTGCGTGGTGGCCGCGGTCGTGGTGCTGGCGGGGTGCGGGGCGCCGGCCGGCGGGAACGGGGCAACGGGTACGGGGGCGTCCGGGAGTGGCTCGCCGCGGCCGTCGTCCCCGGCTCGCCCCTCCGAGTCGTCCGGCGGTGCGGCATCGCCCACGGCTGCTTCCTCCACGTCGGCCGGAAGCTGTGCCGCCGGGCACGTGGAGGTCACCGTCTCCCCAGGTGACCGGGTCCGGGGGCTGTGTGTACGGCCCGGCGCCGTGGTGACGCTGCTTCTGCGGCCACGGCTGGACGACAAGCGCTGGACGGCTGTGCTGAGTTCCCTGCCCGCCCTTGTCGTGCCCGCAGGCTGGCGCGTGGACCCGGACGGCACCGCGCACGCCACCCTGCGCTGCGCGGGCACCCGGGGCGGTGCCGCCCGGGTCACCGTCTCGGCGAAGGCGCCGGACGTGGCGGGTGCCCCGCGGGGCGTCTTCACGCTGGACGTGAACGTGGTGCCGTACCCGCAGAACGGGTGACCCCAGGGACAGCGGGGTCACCCGTTCCTCACTCGTCCGCGCTGCTCAGTCGAGGTCGCGGAGCCTGATGGTGTAGATGCCCCGGCCGTGGGTGGCCGCGTACAGGGTGCCGCCGTCGGGGCTCGTCCTGAGCTGGAGGACCGCCACGGCAGGGAGATCACCGACGCGCTGCCACGTCCTGCAGCCCGGTGCGCGGTAGACGACGCCGAGGTCGGTGGCCACGGCGAGGCCGCCGTCCGCCGTCACCAGGGCGGAGTCGGTCGGCACGTCGGGGAGGTTCGCCGAGATGTCCTTCCAGGTGGTGCCGCCGTCCGTGGACTCGAAGACATGGCCGACGCCCGCGCCCGGGCCCTCGGTCCAGTGCCGGGAGAAGCCGTTGACCGCGAGGAAGACGTGGTCGGCGTTCTTCGGGTCGACGGCGAAGCCGCTCAGGTAGCGGTTGGGTACGGTCCCGTCCACCGGCAGGTTGATGTCGTGCCAGCCGGTGCCGTCCGCGTTGCCGACGGCGATGCCGCGGGCGAAGCCCTGGTTGTTGCACGGTCCGCACCAGGCGGCGTAGATCTTCCCGCCGGAGGCGGCGACGGCGGTCGCGACGCGTCCGGCGCCGAAGTCGTGCACGCTCGTCCACTCGGAGCCGCTGCGGATGGCGTAGCCGTGGGTCTGCACCCAGATGTGGCGGCCGCCGGCGATCCAGGTGGAGCCGTTCTTCAGGTCCGTCGCGAGCGGGGCGATGAAGCGGGCCTCGCTGGTGGCGTTGTCGGGCGGGGCGACGCCGTACGAGGTGGCCTTGCCGGCGTCGGTGGTCCAACCACCGTCGTTGACGGCGCAGTTCTGGGTGACCTGGACGGCGAGGTAGACGTACTCCTGGGCGATGTTGCAGCCGTTGGCGGGATCGGTGAGGGTGTCGCCGCCGTCACCGCCGAAGTTGGAGCCCATCACCTTGTCGTCGCCGCGCAGGACGGACTGGCCGTTGTCCTGCAGACCGCCGGTGACGGACAGGCCGCCGTGGTCGAGGTCCTTGCCGATGCCGACGGAGTAGTACTGGAGGGTGTCGATGGTGCCGTCGTTGAGGGACGTCCAGTCGGTGGCATGGCCGGAGGCGTCCTGGGAGCCGTCGACCGGGCGTTTGTAGACACCGCCGTCGTTGCCGACGTACACGAAGCTCTTGCCGTGGTGGCGGCCGATCGCCACGCCGTGCTGGTCGGAGTGGGTGGTCTGGTGGCAGTCGCCGGTCTGCCTGGCGGGGTCGATGCTCCAGCAGGAGAAGGTGAAGTTCCAGTACGGGCCGACGGTGGACCAGGTGGTGCCGCCGTCCTTGGTCTCGTAGACCTCCTCGAGACCGGCGTACACGTGCTGCGGGTCGCTCGGGTCGACGGTGAGGAACTGGTTGTACCAGGCCTGGACGCCCGGCATGTAACCCGGGGAGGTCAGCGCCGAGTTGTCGGCGGCAAGTCCCTTGTAGTCGGCGATCTTCGTCCAGGGGCCGGCCGGGGAGCCGGACTTGGAGACGAAGATGCCCTCCAGGCCGCTGTCCGGGTTGGTGTTCAGCTGCTCCGGCGACTGCTCGATGGCGTAGTAGCGGGAACCGTCGGCGGAGCGGGCGAAGGTGACGTTGCCGACGTTGTCCGCGTCGCCGGGCAGGTCGCCGAGGCCGTTGGTGATCCGCTTCCAGGTGCCGTCGGTCTCGGTGTAGAAGCCGTTGTAGTCGTCGCCGCTGCGCCAGCCGACGGCCAGGACCACCTTGGAGGGGTCCTTCGGGTCGATGGCGATGTCGTTGGCGATGTTCTTGTACGGTGCGCTCGGGTCGTCGGCCTTGGAACCGCCCGGCAGATAGTCGGGGTTGGGCGCGAACTCCAGCTTCCAGGGGCCGCTCAGCTTCTTCGTGGAGTGGCTCCAGACGCCTTCGCTGGTGGCCGCCCACACTTTGCCGCCGCCGAAGCGCAGTTCGTGGATGGTGGTGCTGTCCAGTTCGTCGCCGCCGACCCGGTGGCGCGGGGAGAACGTCCCGTGGTGCGGGTGGGCCAGGACGTAGACGCCGCTGCCGAGGTAGGCGTCCGCGTTCGTGGTGGCCTCGCCGGTGCCCAGCCACAGCCGGCCGGCGCCGTCGAGGGCGAGGGCGCCGGTGGACTGCGCGGGCAGCCGGTCGCTGATGGGCCGCCAGTGGCCGCCTCCGCTGTGCGAGCGCCAGACCCCGCCGCCGGCGCTGCCCGCGTAGACGTAGCCGTCGTCGTCGGCCGCGAGCGCGGCCATCCGGCCGGTCACGTCGCCCGACCCGCCACTGGAGTTGGAGTCGATGTCGCGGTAGCGCACGTCGTCGGAGTTGTACGGCAGGTCGGTGATGTTGCGCCACCTGCCGTCCGTGCTCGGCAGGTTCCGCAGGCCGCGCCAGGCGGCGCCGTACGCGCCCGGTGCGACGACACCGGGCGAGGTGCGGGCTTCCGCGTACTGGTCGGCGCCCTCGGCGATCTCGTCGGCCTCGTTGCCGTCGTCGTCATCGGCCTTGAGGTGCGGGTGCGACGGGGACGCAGCGCCCACCGACTGCTGCCGCTCCTTGGCGAGTTGACCGAGCGTACGGACTCCGAAGGGGCTGACGCCGCCGCGGCCGGAGGCGGCGGACGGGGGTATCGCGACGAGCGCGGCGGACGCGGTGAGCGCCAAGACGGTGAACCACCGTCTTCTGCGGGTCGGCACGGACAACGGGGACCTCCCAGAGGGGCATCGACTGCCGTCGCAGGAGACCCGACCACGCGGACGGGGAAACGTCCCGCCGCTTGACGTGTTTTTGACAAAAACCTGCCAGTAGATAACTGTCCGGCCCGCGATTTTCCAGCGCGGCCGACGCCGGGGGACGTAACTCCGCGTCACTCCCCGCGACCTGACGGGCCGGGCAGGCCCTGGGTGCGCAGTCGGCCCGCCGTCTTCAGCAGGCGGTCGGCGGGCTCGCGCAGCCGGGGATGGGCGAGGACCGTGTTGCGCAGGCCGCGTACCGGTCTGCGCCACAGCCGTTGCGCCATGGCCACGGGGTGGGCGCGGGCGGCGAAGCCCTCGCCGACCCGTAGTTCACGGGTCTTGAGCCAGTCCTTGTACTCCTTGTCGCCGCGCCCCAGGTCGACCAGGGTCACCCCGTTGCGGGCGGCCGCCTCGGCGGTCCTGAGGTGCATCATCAACCCGGGTGAGTAGTAGTGCAGTTCGGGGTCGTACGCGGTGAACCAGGCCGCCAGGACCGTGCTGGAGCGCGGGCCGAAGTGGGCGGCGACCGGGCGGTCCCCGGCGTACAGCACGGACAGCACCCCGGTGAAGTGCTCCTCGCGGACATGGAAGAGGTGGTCCACCAGGTCCACGATCCAGGGCCGCGAGAACCGGTCCATGCGTCCCGTGCGGCGGTACTGGGCGGACTTCCACTCCATGAGTGTGCGCAGGGCCCGCGGGTCCCGCTCGTCGAACTCGAACCGCACCTCGCCGATGTCCCGCCCGAGCCGGCGTTCCTTCTTCAGCGTCGTCTTGGCCAGCCCCGGGTAGGTACCGCGCAGCCACTCGGCGTAGCCGCCGTCGCCGGGCTTGACGTCGATCACCGGTGAGGCGAAGGTTCCGGTGACGTGCGGGGCGAACGGCCGCTGTTCCTGGACGAGATGGTCGAACTCGAAGATGCTGAGCCCGCAGGCGCGCAGCAGATCTCCGGGGTCCCAGGTGACGCCGGGCCGGTGCACCAGGGCCTGGCAGTCGGACAGACCGAGTCCGATGGCCCGGCCGGTGCCCAAGGGCCCCCGCTCGTACGGGAAGAATCCGACGGGTTCCCCGCCCTCCTTCAGGACCGCCACCCGCGCCCCGCCCCGCTGGCGGCCCACCCCCATGGTGAACTCCGGTGCCAGGAACGGGTTGGCGTACTCGGGCGACTCGTCCATCGCCCGGTGCCAGGCGTCGCGCAGCGCGGAGGTCAGGTCACCGGGTCTGTGGATCGTGATCTCCACGTCAGCTCGACCGCCCTTCCGCCTGGTCCGCGAGTGATCTGTCGCGTACGGCACAGGCCGGTACGGCGTGTGGAACATGGCTCTTGGATCGCATGGGCGACCGCTCCCCCCCATGACGCGCCGAGCGCGTCCTGCCATCTCTTCTGCTGACTTCGACTCCCCGCCGTGCGCCAGTGCTCAAACGTCGCGAAACCGCACGCACACTGTCAAGGGTGCCTCAGGCGACGGATGGTCCGCCACGGGTCCGCGGACATCGGTGACGAGTCAGGACGCATGGCGTGCACTGTGCGCCCCCCTTGCCCTCAGCCCGGCCGGTGCTCCGAACGGTCCGCGCCCGCCGTCATGTCCTGGGTGCCGATCTTCGATGATGCCGAGCGCGGGATGGACGATCCGCTTGTGGTCGGTCCGGCGCAGGGCCACGTCCCGCTGCTCCCAGAGCGCGGCGAACTCCTCGCTGCGGCGGCGCAGTGCGGCCGCCAAAGGACGAGCAGACGGTCGCCAAGCTGGCCGCCCAGCCCCCGCTGGAGCGGCTCGGCACGCCCGCCGACATCGCCGAGGTGGTGGCCTTCCTCGCTTCCCCGGCCGGCCACTGGGTCAACGGGCAGGTCGTGCGCGCCAACGGCGGCATCGCCTGACACCTCTCAGCCCTCTCACCCCTCTCTTCGTCTCTCTTCGCCTCTCTTTCTCTGCGAGGAATCATGACCACCGACACTCCCCTGACCGTCCTGGTCACCGGCGCTTCCAGCGGATTCGGCGCGCTGACCGTGCGCGCGCTCGCCGACGCCGGTCACACCGTCTACGCGGGCATCCGGCAGACGGCCACCCGCAACGCGCCGGCCGTGGCCGTACCGGTACGCGGCCGAGCACGGCGTGGCCCTGCACGCGGTCGAACTCGACGTCACCTCCCAGGACTCCGCCGACACCGCCGTCGCCCGGGTCCTGGCCGCCGAGGGCCGCCTGGACGTGCTGGTGCACAACGCGGGCCAGATGGCCACCGGACCCGCCGCGGCCTTCACCCCGGAGCAACTGGCCCAGTCGTACGACGTCAACGTGCTCGGCGCGCAGCGCGTCAACCGGGCCGCGCTGCCCCACCTGCGGGAGCGCGGCGCGGGCCTGCTGGTGTGGATCGGGGGCTCGTCCCGCCGGACGCGGACGTGGCCGATGTCGCCGAGGCCGTCGTCCGTCTGGTGGATCTGCCGGCCGGCCGGCGGCCGCTGCGCACCCACGTCGACCCGAGCCGCGACGGCAGCGAGGTCGTGTCCGCGGTCGCCGACCGGATCCGCGTCCACTTCTTCCGCCGCCCCGGACTCGAGGACCTGCTCACCGCGGGCAGCTCGCTCTGACGTCCGGTCACTCCGACGTTCCCGTCACTCCGACATCCCGTCAACGGGGCGGCGTGCGACCTGGCCATGGCCCAGGAGTCGTCCGAGGACCGACTGGCGCACCCTGCCCGACGGCACCACAGTGGATCACCGTCCGCAGCACCACGGTACCCACGAAAGGCGGTACGTCATGTCCCCCTCCGAGCCCGTCGCCCCGAAGCCCGGTGATCTGCTGGCCGCCATGCCGTTCGCGGCCGGACTGGGCATCGAGTTGCGGGAGGCCACGGCCGAGCGCACCGTCGGGAGCCTGGCCTGGTCGCCGGACGTCTGCACGGCGGGCGGTGCGCTGCACGGCGGAGCGCTGATGGCGCTGGCGGACAGCGTCGGTGCCGTGTGCGCCTACCTCAACCTGCCCGAGGGGGCGTCCGGTACCTCGACGGTGGAGTCCAAGACCAACTTCCTGCGCGCGGTCACCTCCGGCCACGTCCGTGCCACGGCTCGTCCTCTGCACCTCGGCGGCACCCTGCTGGTGGTGCAGACCGACCTGCACGACGACCGGGACCGGCTGGTCGGGCAGACCACGCAGACCCAGATCGTGCTCCGGAAGAACACCGGCTGAGCGTCACCGACACGAAGGCCGGCCCCTGCGGATCGAGGGGCCGGCCTTCGTCGTGCCCGGCCTTGATCCGCACCGCCGTATTGACATGAACCTGCGTCAACCCCGAGGCTTCGTGCGTGAAGTTGCTCGATTGAACCTTGTTTCGATCGCTTCTGCGCAGAAAGCGCAAGGACAGTCAATCCGCGATGGTGCGATGGGAGCTGTTCCGCCGTGCGAAGACTCCGACACCGTGTGCCGTGGCCGGCCTGGGTTCCGCTGGGGCTGGCGACCGCCCTGGCCGCTGCCGTGCTCACCGCCCCGGCACCCGCCGCGGCCGCCGCGACAGCGGCCGGCGCCGTACTCGACTCCGCCCACAGCAGCGTCGACTGGCAGAGCCCGGTCTACGCCAAGGGGACGGGCGGCGGCCCTGATGGCTGCCCCGGTACGGCCGACGACCCCGACAGCAAGGTCTGCGACCGCTTCGACCTGACCGTCTCGGTGCCGGCCGGCTACTGGGACGACAACCCCGAGGGCGGGGTACCGCTGTCGATCAAGTGGGAGAAGCCCTCCGACGACTTCGACCTGTACGTCTACGACGACCACGGCAGGCAGGTGGCGTCCAGCGCCGGCACCGCCGACCCCGAGGCCACGGTGATCCCGCGCGCGTCGGGGACGTACCAGGTCCTGGTCGTGCCGTACGACGTGCACGACAACTCCTTCACGGGCACCGCCTATCTGCCCGCGACCACGGACGCCGGCGATCTCACGTCCTTCTCGGGGGGCGATGGGAGCTACACGATCGGCGCGGGCGCGCTCACGGCCCGCGCCGACTTCCTGACGGGGGGCCGACTCCGGCTCCAGGCGGACCCGTCGGGTTCGCTGAGCGATCCGGCAGGCACGGCCATCGTGCGCAAGGAGCCCGCGCTCCAGCGGCACACCTCGTCCTTCGACGCGGGCGACTACTACGGCGTCCGCTCCCCCGAAGCCGTGCTGCGCGTGTACAAGAAGCCGCTGCGGTTCGGGCTGTACGAGCCCGACAACCGCACCCGGATCTGGCAGGAGGACAAGCCGCTGCGCTGGTCCACCGGCGGGATGCGGCAGAGCCTCACGCGAGGTGCGGACGAGCAGTTCTTCGGCGGCGGTGAGCAGAACGGCAGCTTCTCGCACCGCGGGAGGACGATGTACGTGGCCAACAGCTTCGACTGGAACGAGGGCGGCTACAACAACTCCCAGCCGTTCTACCTCTCCAGCGCGGGCTACGGCGTCCTCCGCAACACCTTCGCGCCGGGCGTGTACACCTTCGGCTCACCGGTCACCACCGGGCAGCAGGAACGGCGCCTGGACGCCTACTACTTCCTCGGTGACGCGAAGCAGGTCATCGGGAAGTACACGGAGTTGGTGGGCAGGCCCTTCATGCCTCCGGTCTACGGTCTCGAACCCGGTGACTCGGACTGCTATCTGCACAACGCCAACCGGGGTGAGCGGCACACCCTGGACGCCCTGAAGATCGCCGACGGCTACACCGAGAACCAGATGCCACTCGGCTGGATGCTGGTCAACGACGGCTACGGCTGCGGGTACGAGAACCTGGAGCAGACCGCCAAGGGTCTGCAGGACCACCACGCCCAGCTCGGCCTGTGGACCCAGGACGGCATCGACAAGCTCGCCGATCAGGTCAAGGCCGGCCAGCGGGTGGCCAAGCTGGACGTGGCCTGGGGCGGCAACGGCTACAAGTTCGCGCTGGACGCCTGCGACGCGGCGAAGAAGGGCATCGAGGACAACAGCGACGCGCGCGGCTTCGTGTGGCTGCCGGTGTCCTGGGCGGGCGCCCAGCGGTGCGGGGTGCTGTGGAGCGGCGACCAGAAGCTGTCCTGGGACTACATCCGCTGGCAGATCCCGACCTACGCCGGGGCGACCATGTCCGGCATCGCCTACAACACCGGTGACGTGGGCAGCATCTACCGCCACGACGCCAGGATGTACGCCCGGGACCTGCAGTGGAAGGCGTTCCTGCCGGCCGTCATGACCATGGACGGCTGGGCCAGCGACATCACCACCGGCAAGCCCGCCGACCAGCAGCCGTGGCGGGACGGGGAGCCGTACACCTCGATCAACCGCAAGTACCTGCAGCTGAAGGAGCGACTGCTGCCGTACATGTACACCCTGTCCGCCGAGGCGGCGAAGACGGGCGTGGGCGCGGTGCGCCCGCTGTGGCTGGAGTACCCGGACGACCCCGACACGCTGGGCGCGCAGGCCAAGTACGAGTTCCTGTCCGGCCGCGACTTCCTCGTCGCCCCGGTCTACCAGGACTCCGACACCCGCGACGGCATCTATCTGCCCAAGGGCACCTGGACCGACTACTGGACCGGCCGCACCTACCAGGGTCCCATCACCCTGAACGGCTACCGTGCCCCGCTGGACACGCTCCCGCTGTTCGTGCGGGAGGGTGCGATCGTCCCCATGTGGCCCAAGGGCACGACGAGTTGGCAGACCCGCGACCGGAACGAGCTGGACTGGGACCTGTATCCGTCCGCCCACGGCACCAGCCGCTACACGCTGTACGAGGACGACGGCGTGACCCGGGACTTCGCCAAGGGCTCGGCCGCCACCCAGCGCGTGTCGGTGCACGCCGGCACCGCGGGGACGACCGTCTCGGTCGGCGCGAGCAAGGGCGAGTACGCGGGCAAGGTGGACGCGCGGACGTACCGGCTCACGGTGCACGGCGACACGGCGCCCGACCACGTGTTCCTCGACGGGCGGCAACTGCCCGGCTCCGCCTGGTCGTTCGACGGCGACAGTCAGGTGACGACCATCAGCACTCCGAGGCTGCCGCTCGGCCACGGCTTCACCCTTCGCCTCACCTGAGGGGCATCGAGTAAAGAGCTCGTATGGTCTAGTCCAAAGAGACCCTTTGGACTAGACCAACCCATTGACGTGACCGCATCAGCCCCGGAGGCTGGGGCACCTCCCCACCCCACACCCCTCTGGAGGCACGCAGTGAGACGTCTTCGGGCATGCCTGGGAGCGGCGGCCGCCGTCGGACTGGCCGCCGCGGGCACGACCGCGCTCGTCGCGGGCAACGCCTCGGGCGCGACCACCGCACTGAGCAACCGGTGGTACGCCGCAGCCCCTTACCTGATGCCGCTGGACAACGACCCGCCGGACGCGGCCACCATCATGGACGCCACCGGCCTCAAGGCCTTCCAGCTGGCCTTCATCCTCGCCCCCAACGGCGGCGGATGCTCCCCGACCTGGGGCGGCACGGCCGCGGTCTCCTCCGACACGGCGGCCCAGTCGGTCATCGACACCATCCGGGCCAAGGGCGGCGACGTCTCCGTCTCCATCGGCGGGTACGGCGGCACCAAGCTCGGGCAGGCATGCCCTGACGCCGCGTCCACGGCGGCCGCGTACCAGCAGGTCATCACCAAGTACGGGCTGCACGCCATCGACTTCGACCTGGAGGAGCCGGAGTACGAGAACAGCGCGGCGATCAGGAACGAGATCGGCGCCGCGAAGATCCTGCAGCAGAACAACCCGGGTCTGTACGTGTCCGTGACCACCGCCGGTACGGCGGACGGCACAGGCTGGTTCGGCAAGCAGATGCTGCTGGAGGCCAAGTCGCAGGGTTTCACCCCGAACAACTTCTCCATTATGCCCTTCGACGGCGGTTTCAACGGCGCGGCGAGCCAGACCAGCGCGCTGACCGACTTCAACTCGATCCTGCAGTCCACCTTCGGCTGGGACCAGGCGACCGCCTACGCCCACGAGGGCTTCTCCGGCATGAACGGCCGCAGCGACACCGGCGAGTACTTCACGCAGGCCGACTTCCAGACCGTGCTGGACTACGCCACCAGCCACAACATGGACCGGTTCACTTTCTGGTCCCTCAACCGCGACCGCCAGTGCACGCCGGCCGACAACGGCGGCCGCACCTCGGGCACTTGCTCCAGCGTGACCCAGAACTCCTGGGACTTCGCGAAGTACTCGGTGAAGTTCGCCGGGGTCACCCCGCCGACCGGCACGCCCACCCCCACTCCGACGCCGACCCCGACTTCCTGCAAGACCGCCTGGAGTCCGACGGCGGTGTACACCTCCGGGAACGAGGTCTCGTACAACAAGCACAACTGGAAGGCCAAGTGGTGGACCCAGAACGAGGTGCCCGGCGCCTCCGAGTGGGGTCCATGGCAGGACGAGGGCGCCTGCTGAACCTCTTGACGTGTCTGGTTCAGACCTCTAGCTTCACGGGTCACCGATGACCAAGGATGCGTTCAGCATTCAGCATACTGAACGAATGGTGGCTGAACGCCTGAACACATCCTTCCGGCGGAAGGACCCCCCACATGACCCGCTCCCGGCTCCTCGCGGCCACCACCGCCACGGGCTTCGCCCTCGCCCTCACCGCCCTCGGCGGCAGCGCCGGCGCGGCCGACCCGCACGTCGCGCCCGGCGGCAACTTCGACCTGTCCATATGGCAGCTCCAGGAACCCGTCGGCTCACCCGGCTCCCCGACCACCATCCCCTCGTCCCGGCTGCAGGGCGCGAACGGTTACCAGGACGCGTACTTCTACACCGACACCCGCGACGGAGCGATGACCTTCTGGGCGCCCGAGAAAGGCGTGACCACGCCGAACTCGAACTACGCCCGCTCCGAGCTGCGCGAGATGAACCGGAACGGCAGCGCCGCCGACTGGCCGCTCAGCGGCTCCCACCGGATGAGCGCGACCCTGCGGGTGGTCTCGGTGACCAAGAACGTGTGCGTGGGCCAGATCCACCTCGGCTCCGGCGGCTCCTCCACCAAACCGCTGCTGGAGCTGTACTACCACGCGAACGGCGACATCGTGCTCGGCACCGAGAACTCGCCGTCCGGCGGTCAGACCCAGCACACCGTGGGACACGTCTCGATCGGCAAGACGTGGAGCTACACCATCGCGATCTCCGGCGGGAACACCATCGAGCTGACCGTCAACGGCACCACCACCCGCTACGGCATCCCGTCGTCGTTCGCGCCGTACAAGCAGTACTTCAAGGCGGGCTCCTACAACCAGTCCTCCTCGGACAGCAGCACGAACGGGGCCCGCGTCGCCTTCTACGGGCTGACCGTCCAGCACGGGTGACACGCGGCGCGACCTGCGCGACTGGTGCAACGCGGCGGACGGTCGTAGCGTCGAGATGCACGCGGTCGGACACGGCACGACGGGTGGGAGCGGCCATGCGCGGATCAGTGCTGGGAACGGCAGTCACCCTGGCGGCAGGGGCCCTGCTCACAGCGGCCATGACCACGGCTTCGGCGAGCCCGCCCGCCACGGCACCGAAGGCCGATCCCCCGAGGCCCGTGCTGGTCGACTGCTTCTGGAACCGCCACGTCCGCCCGGCCGACTTCATCCTGGCCTGCGGCGACGGCAACAGCCGCCTGCTCGGGCTCCACTGGTCGCAGTGGGGCTCGCAAGGGGCGACCGCCGAGGGCTTGAACGCGGTCAACGACTGCAAGCCGTACTGCGCGGCGGGCACCTTCCACTCGTACCGGGTGACGGTCCGGCTGGACCGCCCGCGGCCGTGGACGAAGCATCCGGACGTCGAGCACTACACCCGGATGAGCCTCATCTACGAGGGTGCCCGGCCGGAAGGCTTCAAGCAGGTCATGACCTATCCGCTCTGGGACTGACCGCCCGCGGCCCGTCACCCGCGCGGGCCGCCCGCGGCGCCATGGCGTGGGCCGCGCGGGCGACCCCGCGGCCCGGCTCCCCTTCCCGGTGACCGGCACACCGCCATCTTTGTGTGACCCCGCACTCCGGCGCCCCGCGCGCCGTACGAAGAGAGGTCACATGCCCCGACTCCCCCGCCCGGCCGGTGCGGCCGCGGCCGCGCTCGCGCTCGGACTGATCGCGGCGGCGCCCGCCAGCGGCCACGAGCCGACCTTCACCGAGGTACGCGTCGTCGCCCACTTCGGGCTGGCCGCCGGGCAGACGCCCGAGAACATCGCGCTCGAACCCGACGGCTCCGCCGACCTCACCTTCGCCCTCGCCCGGCAGGTCGCCCACGTGACGCTCGACGGCGACACCCGGATCCTCGCGACCCTGCCGGCCGTGGCTCGTCCGGACACGCCCGTCGTGCGCAGCGCCGTCGTCACCGGCATCGCCCGCGGGTACGACGGCACGCTGTACGTCACCTACGCGACCGGCACGCGGGAGACCGGCATCTGGCGGATCCCGGCCGGGGGTGGTGCGCCCGAGCAGATCGCCCAGCTGCCGCCGGACGGACTCCCCGACGGCCTGGCCCTCGACGGGCGCGACGGCGTGCTCTACGCCGCCGACTCCGCGCTGGGCACCGTCTGGCGCGTCCCCGTGTCGGGCGGCACCCCCACGGTGTGGGCGCGGGGCACACAGCTCGACCCGCGCCAGGTACCGCCCGGCACCGGGTACGGCGCCAACGGCATCAAGGTGCACCGCGGCGCGGTGTGGGTGTCCAACAGCGACCGCGGGACGCTGCTGCGCTTCCCCTTCGCCCCGGACGGCTCCGCGGGCCCGGTCGAGACGCGGGCCACCGGACTCGCCGGCATCGACGACTTCGCCTTCCCCGGACACGGGAGCACCGTGCTGGCCGCACTGAACGGCTCCAGCGAGCTGGTCCTGGCGCGCCGCGACGGCACCCACTCGGTGGTCCTCACCCGTCAGGACGGGCTGTCCAACCCGACCTCGGTGGCCGTGCGCGGCCGGACCGTCTACGTGCCCGGCGCCGCGTACTCGACCAGGCGGGACCCGAACCTGCTCCTGGCCCGTCTGCGGCAGCTCTTCGGCCGCCTCTAGGTCTGTCGTCGGACTCCCGTCGCCCGCCCGAAGGGCCGGCCGCACGCCCGCCGCGATGGGAGGCTGATGCCGCTGCAGGTGCGTGCGAACGGGGGCACCTCCCACGCCCTTGAGGCAGTGGGAGGAGCGCGCATGGCGTCGCGCGGCAGGCGGAAGCCTGACGACAGGGCCTGGCCCGCTGTGCGCTTGCCGCGGCCGGGTGGGTGTCCCCCCCGGCCGCGGCAAACGGTGTCTCAGGCGATCTCGACCAGCAGGTCGCCGCCCTCCACCTGCTGGATCCGGTTGATGGCCAGCCGGGACACCCGGCCCGCCCTGGGCGCGGTGATCGTGGCCTCCATCTTCATCGCCTCGATGGTGGCGACCGTCGCGCCGGCCGCGACCTCGTCGCCCTCGGCGACCGCGAGCGTGACCACACCGGCGAACGGCGCCGCCACATGGCCCGGGTTGGCGCGGTCGGCCTTCTCGGTCACCGGCACGTCCGAGGCGGCCGCCCGGTCACGGACCTGGATCGGCCGCAGCTGGCCGTTGAGCGAGGACATCACGGTGCGCATGCCGCGCTCATCGGCCTCGCCGACCGCCTGCAGCTCGATCAGCAGCCGCACGCCCGGCTCCAGGTCGACGGCGTACT
Source organism: Streptomyces sp. NPDC001450 (assembly GCF_053597295.1). Classification (NCBI taxonomy): domain Bacteria; kingdom Bacillati; phylum Actinomycetota; class Actinomycetes; order Kitasatosporales; family Streptomycetaceae; genus Streptomyces; species Streptomyces sp. NPDC001450. Next base: position 85,978 of record NZ_JBSFHY010000002.1, on the reverse strand, counting down.
CCTTGGCGGGCCGCAGGCCGTAGAAGAAGTCCTTGCTGTCCAGGACGCTGGTGTCGCCGAAGCTCTGGCGGTGGGTGTCGAACTCGCGGGTCGGACCGGGGAACAGCAGGCGGTTGAGGGTCGCCCGGGGCTCCTTCGCCAGCCCGTCGCGGTCCTCGGCGGACAGTTCCGGGGCCGGCTTGGGCTCGCCGCGGCCCTGGAGGGCCTTGGTGCGGAACGGCTCGGGCCAGCCGCCGGGCGGGGTGCCCAGCTCGCCGCGCAGGAAGCCGATGACCGAGTCGGGGATGTCGAACCGGTCGGGGGTCGCCTCGAAGTCCGCCGGGGAGACTCCGGCGCCCACCAGGTGCAGGGCGAGGTCGCCGACCACCTTGGACGACGGGGTGACCTTCACCAGGCGGCCCAGGATGCGGTCGGCGGCGGCGTACATGGCCTCGATGTCCTCGAAGCGGTCGCCGAGGCCGAGGGCGACGGCCTGGGTGCGCAGGTTGGACAGCTGGCCGCCGGGGATCTCGTGGTGGTAGACGCGTCCGGTCGGGGAGGCGAGGCCCGCCTCGAACGGGGCGTAGATCTTGCGGACACCCTCCCAGTACGGCTCCAGGTCACCGACGGCCTGGAGGTTCAGTCCGGTGGGCCGCTCGGAGTGGTCGGTGGCGGCGACCAGCGCCGACAGCGACGGCTGCGAGGTCGTACCCGCCATGGAGGCCACCGCGCCGTCCACCGCGTCGGCGCCCGCCTGGATCGCCGCGAGGTAGGTGGCGAGCTGGCCGCCCGCCGTGTCGTGCGTGTGCAGATGCACCGGCAGGTCGAACTCGCGGCGCAGCGCGGACACCAGCTTGGCGGCGGCCGGGGCGCGCAGCAGTCCGGCCATGTCCTTCACGGCGATGACATGGGCGCCGGCCTCGACGATCTGCTCGGCGAGGCGCAGGTAGTAGTCGAGGGTGTACAGCCGCTCGGCGGGGTCGTTGAGGTCGGCGGTGTAGCAGAGGGCGACCTCGGCGATCGCGGTGCCGGTCTCGCGTACGGCGTCGATGGCGGGCCGCATCTGGCCGACGTCATTGAGGGCGTCGAAGATCCGGAAGATGTCGATGCCGGTGGCGGCCGCCTCCTGGACGAAGGCGTCGGTGACCTCGGTCGGGTACGGGGTGTAGCCGACGGTGTTGCGGCCGCGCAGCAGCATCTGGAGGCAGATGTTGGGGACGGCCTCGCGCAGGGCGGCCAGCCGCTCCCACGGGTCCTCGGCGAGGAAGCGCAGCGCCACGTCGTACGTGGCGCCGCCCCAGCACTCCAGGGAGAGCAGCTCGGGCAGGGTGCGGGCGACGACCGGGGCGACGGCGAGCAGGTCCTTGGTGCGTACCCGGGTGGCGAGCAGCGACTGGTGGGCGTCGCGGAAGGTGGTGTCGGTGACGCCGATGGTCGGCGACTCGCGCAGGTGCCGGGCGAAGCCCTCGGGGCCGAGGTCGACCAGTCGCTGCCGGGAGCCTGCCGGGGGCTCGCCGGCCGGGAGCGGCGGCAGCTTGGTGACCGGGTCGAGCAGGTCGGGGCGCTTGCCGTGCGGCTTGTTGACGGTGACGTCGGCGAGGTAGGTGAGCAGCTTGGTGCCGCGGTCGGCGGAGCTGCGGGCGGTCAGCAGGTGCGGGCGCTCCTCGATGAACGAGGTGGTGACCCGCCCGGCCTGGAAGTCGGGGTCGTCCAGGACGGCCTGGAGGAAGGGGATGTTGGTGGCCACACCGCGGATGCGGAACTCGGCGACGGCACGCCGGGCGCGGCCGATGGCGGCCCGGAAGTCACGGCCCCGGCAGGTGAGTTTGACCAGCATCGAGTCGAAGTGCGCGCTGATCTCCGTACCCGCGTGGGTGGTGCCGCCGTCGAGGCGGATGCCGGAGCCGCCGGGCGAGCGGTAGGCGCTGATCCGGCCGGTGTCCGGGCGGAAGCCGTTGGCCGGGTCCTCGGTGGTGATCCGGCACTGCAGGGCGGCGCCGCGCAGGGTGACGGTGTCCTGGGACAGGCCGAGGTCGGCGAGGGTCTCGCCGGAGGCGATGCGCAGCTGGGCCTGGACCAGGTCGACGTCGGTGACCTCCTCGGTCACCGTGTGCTCGACCTGGATGCGCGGGTTCATCTCGATGAAGACGTGGTTGCCGTCACGGTCGAGGAGGAACTCGACGGTGCCCGCGTTGCGGTAGCCGATCTCGCGGGCGAAGCGCACGGCGTCGTCACAGATCCGGTCCCGGAGCGCGGGGTCGAGGTTGGGTGCGGGCGCCAGTTCGATGACCTTCTGGTGGCGGCGCTGCAGCGAGCAGTCTCGCTCGAAGAGGTGAATGACGTTGCCCTCGCCGTCGGCGAGGATCTGCACCTCGATGTGGCGCGGGTCGACGACGGCCTTCTCCAGGAAGACGGTCGGGTCGCCGAAGGCGGAGGCGGCCTCGCGGGACGCGGCCTCGATTGACTCGCGCAGCTGAGCGGGGTCCTCCACCCGGCGCATGCCGCGCCCGCCGCCGCCCGCGACCGCCTTGACGAAGACGGGGAAGCCGATCTCCTCGGCCGCGCGGACGAGTTCGTCGACGTCGGTGGAGGGCTCGGACGAGCCCAGCACGGGTACGCCCGCCGCCCGGGCCGCGGCGACCGCGCGGGCCTTGTTGCCGGTCAGCTCCAGCGTGTGCGCGCTCGGCCCGACGAAGGTGATGCCCGCCTCCTCGCAGGCGCGGGCGAGTTCGGGGTTCTCGGACAGGAATCCGTAACCCGGGTAGACGGCGTCGGCGCCCGCCCGGCGAGCGGCGCCCACGATCTCCTCGACGGAGAGATAGGCCCGCACCGGGTGTCCCGGTTCCCCGATCTCGTAGGCCTCATCGGCCTTCAGCCGGTGCAGCGAGTTGCGGTCCTCGTGCGGGAACACGGCGACCGTGCGCGCGCCGAGTTCGTAGCCCGCCCGGAACGCGCGGATCGCGATCTCTCCACGGTTGGCGACCAGCACCTTGCGGAACATCCTGGATTCCCTTCAGCTGCCTGCCGGCGACGAACACCATGGTGTCAGCCACGCCTTGCCGTACGTCGCGGCAACATTAGGGGTTGCCCGCACGTGTCGAAGTGCGAAAAGCGTCACATTGACGTGGCCCGGACATGCCAGTGAGAGCCGACCCCTCTCAGCAGGTACGTCACCACCGGCCATGCTCATCACAACAGCCTGGCACAGGACAAGAACTCCCACCCCGCGGAGTCCTGCTACAGCGGTGTCGACGGGCGCACAAGGACCGCCGCGTCCTCAAGGTCATCATCGGCTGACATCGGCTCCGGGCACGCTGCTGGACCGGCGCTCGAGGGAGGCCAGGACGGCATCGGGGGTGGGATCCGCCGACCGGGGGCGGCCCGGACCCGGGGGAACCGGTACCGGCACGGCTTCCACCGGAGCGGGCTCGGTGATCCGCGCCGCCTGCCATGAGCGTCCGAAGGACCGCGACCGCTCCCGGCGGCCGTGCAGGAGGCCCAGCACGATCGAGACGCCCACCGCGACCAGGTGCTCGCGTCCGGCGAGGTTCGGCACCGCGACGGACTCCCACACCATCGAGCCGCCGGTCAGCGTGAACACCACGGGTGCGCGCCGGACGACCGCCAGATAGGTGAACAGGCCCACCACGGCCGCCGATGGTCCGGTGTCGAGCACCTTGCCGCACTCGGGCGGCAGTCCGAACCCCCACCAGCCCGGGCCGATCGCGATCATCAGGCGGGCGGTGAGCGTGCCCGCCAGGGTGGTGGCGTAGGCGATCTCCAGGGTCCGGGCCCGGCCGAGGGTCAGTTCGGCGAGGGCGAAGGCGAGGAACAGCTGGGTGATGCCCGCCCACACCGGCAGATCGAGCGCCGGGACGTACAGCGACACCGGGGTGCGCAGCAGGGACAGCCACAGCGGCACGTCGGCCTTGACGCCGCCGAGCCGCTCGACCCACAACGCTCCAAAGGGGTGCTGCGCGACGTCGTGGAAGAAGATGACGCCGAACGCTGCGACGAACGCCAGTAACAGCCCGGGCAGTCCGCGCCGGGCGAGCAGGCGCACCGGGTCGACGACGATGGCGTACCACTCCGCCCGCAACGTGCGCCCGGTGAACCGGGCGAGGCAGGCGAGCACGGCACGGACCTGGTCCGTGCGCCCGGCGGTGTTCCCGTCAGCGCTCATGAGGCACGGCAGCCCATCGCCCCTCGGTCCCCCGTCACCCGCATCGCCCCCTTCGCCCCGCTCCCCGCGCTTCGGCTGTACAGGGAGTTTGCTCACTTTCCACCCGTTTCAGCCGTCATCGTACTGATGTACTGTTCCACCCCTTCCGCCCGGGCCGCCCCGGTCCGGCCGCTCACAGTTCAGCGAGCCCGGGGCCGGGCGTCAAGATCCCTCCGGCCTGCGCCGCAGTGACAAGAAACAGGCGCACGAGAGGCAACCTGCCCGGCTTCCGGCACGTCGCCGACCGGCGGGGGCGCGTGCCCGTGCGGCCCCGAGACAGCCGGCGCCCGGTCAACGCACACGCTCGACCGCCCACTTCGTGGAAACACACCTGAACCTTCCAGATTCGATCATCAACTCTCGTATAGTGACCGCCAGTTCACGCTCGATAGCCATTCCGCCAGCCGCTCGCCCCTGCTCGCCCCTGCTCGCCCCCTCTGCCGCGAGGACCACACCGGACCGATGACCGTGCCCACGCATCCCGGCGAACGACCTTCCCTCCGTACGCTCACCGCCGCCCTCGCCGTGTCCGGTGCGCTCTCGGCACTCGTGGTGCTCGCGGCCGTGTCGGCCGCGCCGGACTCGGTGCGCGCGCCGCTCGCCTGGGGCGGGGGTGCGGCGGCGGTCGTGCTCTGTGCCGCCGTGGTCACGGCCGTCCACGCCGGGCACACCGCGCGCGGCACCCGGCGCAGGCTGGACAGCGCGACCCAGGACATCGGCCGGCTTCTGCAGCAGCAGGCCCGAGCGACTGAGGAGACGCGTCGGGAACAGCAGCGGCTCATCGACGAAATGGCCGCACAGCAGGCGGAGTTCACGGCCGAACGGACGCGGCTCATCCGGGAGGGCGCACAGGAGCTGGATCGGGTCCGCGACGAGAACACCCGGCTGGCAAAGGAGTTGCGGCAGACTCGGCGCGAGCGGGCCGCGGCGATCTCCGCGACCGCCAACGCGGCAGCCCGGATGCAGGCCCTCGCCACGGCGACCCTCGCCGATCTGCGGGCGATGGAGGACCGGCACACCGGCGAGGACGTCCTCGCCGACCTCCTCCACCTGGACCATCGCACGGCCCAGGCCGGCCGGCTCGCCGACTCCGTCGCCGTCCTGACCGGGGCGCGTTCGGGCCGCAGGTGGGCGCGGCCCATCGGGATGGAGTCACTGCTGCGTGGCGCGCTGGGCCGGATCGCCGGCTACCAGCGGGTGCGGGTGCACTCGGTCAGCGAGACCGCCGTCGTCGGACACGCGGCCGAGGGCGTGATGCACGCGCTCGCCGAACTCCTCGACAACGCGGCGAAGTTCTCGCCGCCGACGGCCGAAGTGCACGTCTACGTCGAGGAGGTGGCGGCCGGGGTCCTCGTGTCCGTGGAGGACAGCGGCCTGGTGATGGGGGACGTGCAGCTGCGCCGGGCCGAGCGGGCGGTCGCCGGTGACGCCTCCGAGCTGGGTGGCCTGACGGGGACCCGGCTCGGGCTCGCCGTGGTCGGCCGGCTGGCCCGCAAGCACGGTCTCAAGGTGTCGTTCCGGCCGTCGGCGCGCGGCGGCACCGGCGTGCTGATACTCATCCCGCAGGAGATCCTCAGCGGCCCCGCCACGCGTCCGGACGCCGGGCGGCCGGCCGAGCCGACGGTCACCGCGGGCCCCTCCCCGGTCCACGAGTCCCCCGCGCCTTTCGCGGGCGGAGGTCCGACCGGGCTGCCGAGACGGCGCCGGGACCGCACCGTCGCCGAGGCCGAGCGGTCCCGCCCGGCGCCCCGGAGCACCGAGCCACGCCCCGCGCCGGACACCGACGAGGCCACGACCCGGGTCACCCGCTTCAGCGCCTTCCGGCAGGCCGTCCGCCCCGCTCCCGGGCCCGCCGACGAGCCCGAGCACGGCTCCCCCACCTCCCACCCGCACGCGCACCCGGAAGGCGACGCCCCCTCATGAACGGTCCGAGCACAGCCGACGAGACGCTCACCTGGCTCCTGGAGGGACTGCTGGAGAGGACACCCGGGGCGCGGCACGCGCTCGTGCTGTCCCGGGACGGGTTGAAGCTCTGCCGGTCCCCGGAGTTGAGCATGGACCAGGCCGACCAGCTCGCCGCGATCGCCGCCGGGATCCAGTCGCTGTCGCGCGGGGCGTCGGCCGAGTTCGGCGACGGCAGCGGAGGTGTGCGTTCGGCGATGACCGAGTTCCACGGGGGCGTGCTGTACATCGTCGAGGCGGGCGCGGGCGCCCACTTGGCCGTCGTGACGACGGAGGAAGCGGACGCCGGGGTCGTCGGGCACCACATGACCGAACTGGTGGAGCAACTGGGCGAGCACCTGACCGCTCGGCCCCGTACGTCATGAGCCGCCCCGGCAGGGACGACGCCCCCGACCGTCTCTACACCCTCACCCAGGGGCGCAGCCGGCCCGGCCCCGACAACCCCTTCGACCTGGTCACGCTGGTCGTCGCCGAGTCGGAGCCGAGGGCCGGCATGCAGTCGGAGCACGCTGCGATCCTGCGGATGACCGAGTTCCCCGCCTCGGTGGTGGAGATCGCCGCCGAGCTGTGCCTGCCCGTCGGCATCACCAAGGTGCTGCTGTGCGACCTGCTGGCGGCGGGCCGCGTCAGTGCCCGTCATCCGCGCCCGCCGACCGTCACCGATCCCGACATCCTGGAACAGGTGATCGTTGCACTCCGCAACCTCTGATCAACAGGAGTTCGTGTGATCCCCGACGCCGTCCCCCTGACCGGCCCCCGCTTCCAGACCGAACCCGCCCGCCTGTACCGGGAGATGCGGCGCGAGCACGGCGCCGTCGTCCCCGTGCTGCTCGACGGCGGCGTTCCGGCCTGGCTGGTGCTCGGGTACCGCGAACTGCACCAGGTGACCGGCGATCCGGTGCTGTTCAGCCGGGACTCCGAGCTGTGGAACCAGTGGGCGAACATACCGGCGGACTGGCCGCTGCTGCCGATGATCGGCCACCGGCAGCCGTCGATCCTCTACACCGTCGGTGAACGGCACCGGCAGCGCGCCGCGATGATCAGTGACGCCCTGGAGGCGGTGGACCCCTCCGAACTGCGGGGACACGCCGAGCGGTTCGCGGACGAGCTGATCGACGCAGTCTGCGCCGCGGGCGAGACCGACCTGGTCGCGCACTACGCGATGCTGCTCCCGGTGCGGGTCCTCGCCCGCCTGTACGGCTTCCCGGACGAGGACGGTCCGGGTCTGGTCACCGCCCTCAACGACATGATCGACGGACGCGAGCGGGCCCTCGCGGGCCAGGGTCATCTGGCCGCCTCCATGCGGCAGTTGCTCGCCGACCGCAGGAAGGAGCCGGCGGGCGACGTGGTCTCCCGGATGCTCGCCGACGACAGCGGCTTCACCGACGAGGAGCTCGCACAGGACCTGATGGTGATGATGGCGGCCGGGCACCAGCCGACCGCCGACTGGATCGGCAACTCGCTCCGGCTGATGCTCACCGACGACCGGTTCGCCGCCTCCCTGTTCGGCGGGCAGGGCAGCGTCGCCGAGGCGATGAACGAGGTGCTGTGGGAGGACACGCCCACGCAGACCGTGGCCGGCCGCTGGGCCGCCCGCGACACCCGCCTCGGCGGCCGCCCGGTCGGGGCCGGCGACCTGCTGCTGCTCGGACTGCAGGGCGCCAACTCCGATCCCCAGGTCCGCACCGACGCCTCAGCGCTGACCGGCGGGAACAGCGCGCACTTCTCGTTCGGCCACGGCGAGCACCGCTGCCCGTTCCCCGCGCAGGAGATCGCCGAGGTGATCGCGCGCACCGGCATCGAGGTCGTGCTGGACCGGCTGCCGGACATCGACCTGGCGGTGCCCGCCGAGTCCCTCGCCCGCCGTCCCTCGCCCTGGCTCAGGGGACTGACCCAGCTGCCCGTCCGGTTCACGCCCGTACCCGCCCTCTGATCCCGCGTCGCCTCGGCCGACCCGCTCGTCCGCCGGGGTCCGGGGGTCGTCCCCCGGACCGGCGCGGTACCCCCGACCCCTGCCCTGGGAGGCACGCCACGATGACGACCGGAACCGACCACACCCGGATCGCCCTCGACCCCTTCGTCACCGACCTGGACGGCGAGAGTGCGGCGCTGCGCGCGGCCGGCCCGCTCGCCGCCGTGGAACTGCCGGGCGGCGTCCCGGTGTGGGCGGTCACCCACCACGCCGAGGCCAAGGCGCTGCTCACCGACCCGCGGCTGGTGAAGGACATCAACGTGTGGGGCGCCTGGCGGCGCGGCGAGATCCCGGCGGACTGGCCGCTGATCGGCCTCGCCAACCCGGGCCGTTCCATGCTCACCGTGGACGGCGCCGACCACCGCCGCCTGCGCACGCTGGTCGCGCAGGCGCTCACCCCGCGCCGGGTGGAGCGGCTGCGGGAGCGGATCGAGAAGCTCACCCAGGACCTGCTCGACGCGCTGCCCGCCGGCGAGGAGGTCGTGGACCTCAAGGCGGCCTTCGCCTATCCACTGCCCATGTACGTCGTCGCCGACCTGATGGGCCTCGACGAGGCACGGCTGCCCCGCCTGAAGTTGCTGTTCGAGAGGTTCTTCTCCACGCAGACGCCGCCCGAGCAGGTCGTCGCGACCCTCACCGAGCTGGCGGGGATCATGGCGGAGACGGTGGCGGCGAAGCGGGCCGAGCCGGGCGACGACCTGACCAGCGCCCTGATCCTCGCCTCCGAGGACGGCGACCACCTCACGGACCAGGAGATCGTCTCCACCCTCCAGCTGATGGTCGCGGCGGGGCACGAGACGACCATCTCCCTGATCGTGAACGCCGTCGTCAACCTCTCCGCCCACCCCTGCCAGCGGGCCCTGGTGCTGTCCGGGCAGGCCGACTGGTCGGCGGCGATCGAGGAGACACTGCGCCACTCGACCCCGACCTCGCACGTCCTGATCCGCTTCGCGACCGAGGACGTGCCGGTGGGTGACAGGGTGCTCCCGGCCGGGGACGCGCTGATCGTGTCGTACGGGGCGATCGGCCGCGACGAGAACGCGCACGGCCCGGACGCCGGGGAGTTCGACGTCACGCGGGAGACGAGGAACCGTCACATCTCCTTCGGACACGGCCCGCACGTGTGCCCCGGCGCGGCGCTGTCCCGACTGGAGGCGGGGGTGGCACTGCCCGCGCTCTACGCCCGCTTCCCCGCCCTGGAGCTGGCGGTGCCGCCGTCCGAGCTGCGCAACAAGCCGGTCGTCACCCAGAACGACCTGTTCGAGCTGCCGGTCCGGCTGAACGGCTGAGTTGACTTCGAGTGCGCTCCAAGTCATAGCGTTGCGGACATCCCGGCGCACAAAGGTCACTGCGCCCGGCCGCCCCCACGGGATGCCGGGCGACGGAATCCGTCGCTAGACGGATGGGGCCTCCGCGCCGTACGGAACGACTGTCCAATGTGCAGGAAAGGTTGGGACACCTCATGCGACAGCGCAGTCTGCGGGATCTCCAGGTATCGGCCATCGGCCTCGGGTGCATGGGCATGTCGGCCTTCTACGGCGCCACGGACCAGGACGAGGGCATCGCGACCATCCGGCGCGCCCTGGAGCTCGGCATCGACTTCCTCGACACCGCGCAGCTCTACGGCCCGCTCACCAACGAGTCGCTGGTCGGCGAGGCGATCCGGGGACACCGCGACGAATACGTCATCGCCACCAAGTTCAACAACCGGATGGACAACGCCGTACCGGGGGACATGAGCACGGTGGGCCGGCAGGACGGCTCGGCCGAGCACGTCCGCAGCTCCGTCCACGGCTCGCTGGAGCGGCTGGGCACGGACTACGTCGACCTGTACTACCAGCACCGGGTCGACCCCGAGGTGCCCATCGAGGAGACGGTCGGCGCCCTGGCCGAGCTCGTCGCCGAGGGCAAGGTGCGGCACATCGGGCTGAGCGAGGCGAGCGCGGAGACCATCCGGCGCGCCCACGCCGTCCACCCGATCACCGCCGTGCAGACCGAGTACTCGCTGTGGACACGGGACCCGGAGGCCGAGGTGCTGCCGGCCTGCCGGGAACTCGGCATCGGCTTCGTGCCGTACTCCCCGCTCGGCCGCGGCTTCCTCGCCGGCCGTTTCTCCTCCCCCGCCGAGCTGGACGAGAACGACTACCGGCGCACCAACCCCCGCTTCACGGACGCCAACTTCGAGGCGAACCTGCGGCTGGCCGCCAAGGTGAAGGAGATCGCCGCGGAGAAGGAGGTGACGCCCGCGCAGCTGGCCATCGCCTGGGTGCTGGCCCAGGGCGAGGACCTGGTCCCGATCCCGGGCACCAAGCGCCGTGCCTACCTGGAGCAGAACGCGGCCGCGGCCGACATCGAGCTGACCAAGGAGGACCTCGCGCGCATCGACGCCGAGCTGCCCGAGGCGGCGGGCGCGCGCTACGACGAGGGCGGGATGCGCTCGGTGAACCGCTAGCCGACCCGGCCAGGGGCACCCCTGCCGCCGCGCCGCCTGGCGTAGGCGACGGTCAGCACGGCGAGCAGGGGACCCCACAGGATCAGGGGCGCGCAGCAGACGTGGAAGCAGACGGCCTCCCACCCACCCGCCTGGCCGGGGAAGTCGTCGGGCAGCTTCCCGCCCCGGATCGTCCGGCCCATGATCTGGGTGGTGAGGGTCAGGACCGTCCCGGAACCTCCGGGAGACCCCCTCCACGGGCTCGTGGGCGGCCCGCCACGCGGCGCGGATGCCTGGTCCTCGGCGTCAGGGGCCCGGCAGGCGCGTCCGCTGCCCAAGATCCCAGCGGGGCACCCTTCACGAATCGCGCCGCGGGACGAACCCCCCTCCGCCGCGCGGCGGATGAGCACGCCGCGCCCGACGGGGGAGCTGTTCCCGCTCTTCCACGTGCCGTACCGCTCGTCCGGGAGCACGCTGGTAGGCATGAGGCTCCGGCAGAGGGGCGCGGGTGTGCAGCAACCGTGGCAGTCGACGCATGCGCTGCTGCTGCTCCCGGTCATGCTCATCGTGGTGATCACCGTGGTGGACATCCGCTCCCCCGAGAACATCCATCTGGGCCCGGCCCTGGTCATCGCCCCTGCGCTCACACCGTCGTTCGCCGGGCCCCGGACCACGGCGTTCGTGGGGGCGCTGGCGCTGGCCGCGCAGACGCTGATCGCCTTCCTCCACGGTGGGATCGCCACCTCGAACCACGTCGTGCAGCTCGTCACCCTCGCGGTGCTCTCGGTGATGTGCGTGGTCTACAGCGCGGTACGTGAGCGCCGCCAGGCCCAGCTGGCGCAGGTGCGCACGGTCGCCGAGGCCGCGCAGCACGTGCTGATGTGGCCGCTGCCCGAGCACATCGGCCCGCTGCGGATCGCCTCCCTGTACCTGGCCGCCGAGGACGAGGCACAGATCGGCGGCGACCTGTACGCGGTGACCCGCTGCGACGGCGCGGTGCGGGTGCTGATCGGCGACGTACGCGGCAAGGGGCTGCCGGCCATCGGGGAGGCGGCCCTGCTGCTCGGCGCGTTCCGGGAGAGCGCGCACCGGCACGTCGCGCTGGCGGACCTGGCCTCCGGACTCGACCAGAGCATCAGCCGCTACGCCACCGAGCTGGAGACGGAGGAGGAGGAGGGTGAGCGCTTCGCCACCGCCCTGCTGGTGGAGATCCCGGACCGGGATCCGGTCACCCTGATGACCAGCTGCGGCCATCCCCCGCCGCTGCTGCTGAGCCCGGGGCACGCGGTCACGGTCCCGAGCCTGCACCCGTCGCCGCCCCTCGGCGTGCACGGGGCCACCGATCACACGCTGGACGTGTTCTCCTTCGAGCCCGGCGACACGCTGCTGCTGTACACCGACGGCGTGGTCGAGGCCCGGGACGCGCGCGGCCGGTTCTATCCGCTGGCGGAGCGGGTCGCGCGCTGGACGGACGACAGTCCCGAGGCACTGATGCACCATGTGCGGCGCGACCTGCTCGCCCACGTGGGTGGCCGGCTGAACGACGACGCCGCCCTCATCGCTCTGCACCGCACGCCCGTCGAACGCCGCCGCCACCACGGACGCGACGGCGCACGGCTGCTGACCCACGACGCCTAGAAGCCCTTGACGCCGCGGTCCCGGACGTTCCCCCGGCCAAGGGATCGGTGCCGCACACGTTCAACAGCCTTTGCGCCAATGTTCAGTTCCGGAGGTGGCCCGCCCCGGCCGGCCGTTGCGAGAATCTCGGGCGCCCCGAGAACAGGGAGTTCCGATGTCCTTACGGCACCTGCTCGCCGGCCTCGCCCTGCTGCCGGCGCTCGCGTTCCCCGCCACCGCCGCGCAGGCGGCCCGGGCCAACCCACCGCAGGCCCGCTTCGACCTCCAGGCCCACCGCGGCGGCATCGGCATGACCACCGAGGAGGCGCTGGAGGGCTTCGGCAAGGCGATGCGGCTCGGGGTGTCCACGCTGGAGCTGGACACCCACGTCACCAAGGACCTGAAGGTGGTCGTCAACCACGACCGGCAGATCAGCGGCGTCAAGTGCCGCGACACCGGCCCGGTCACGCCCGGCGACCCGATGTACCCGTATGTCGGCAAGTTCATCAAGGACCTGACGCTCACTCAGATCAGGACCCTGGACTGCGGCTACCAACAGCTGCCCGGCTTCCCCGAGCAGGAGGTCGTCAAGGGCTTCCGGATGGTCGAGCTGAAGGACGTCCTGGACCTGGTCAAGAGCTACCACGCCAGGCAGGTCAAGCTGAACATCGAGACCAAGGTCGAGGCGGGCGCGCCCGAACAGACCGCGCCTCGCGAGGTGTTCGTCCGCCGGGTGTACGAGGAGATCCACCGCTCCGGCATCGAGCGGCAGGTCACCATCCAGTCGTTCGACTGGGGCGCGCTGAAGCTGATGCACCGGCTGGCGCCCCGTTGGCCGCTGGTGGCGCTCACGAACTACGACTTCCTGCAGGTCGGCCGGCCGGGCGCGTCCCCGTGGCTCGGCGGGATCGACGCCGACGACTACGGCGGTGACTTCGTGAAGGCGGCCGCCACCGTCCCCGGGGTCACGACCCTCTCCCCCAACTACGGCTTCCCGCAGAACGGGAAGCTCGGTGACCTGGGATTCCGCTTCTACGCGGACGCGGCGATGGCCGCCGAGGCGCACGCCCGCAGCCTGAAAGTTGTCCCCTGGACCTGCGACGACCCGGCGACGGTGGAGGCGCTGATGGACCTCGGCGTCGACGGGATCATCACCGACTACCCCAACCACGTACGGCAGATCATGGCCGACCGCGGGATGCGACTGCCCCGGCCGTACTACCCGCACGGCCGGTCCTGACCTGCCAGGAAAGCCGCGAGCCCCGCCCCGAGTGGGGGCGGGGCGGGACTGCGCCCGTCAGCCGGTCAGCGGGCCGGCCTGAGGTCGGTGATCTTCAGGGTCGTCAGGTCGGACTGGACGTCGATCTTGCTCACCTCGGCACGGGGGCCGTCGCCCCAGGTGAGCGTGACCCTGTTGGTGGCGCGGCCCGCGCCGGAGCCGGCCCGGGCGGGCGTCACGGCGGCCAGGGAGAGCCCGTCGGTGAGGGCGACTGCAGTCAGGAGAGTCTTGCGGCGACTCACGGACATATTTCTCGTTCCCCCGGTTTCTTCGCGACCGGACCCATCCTGGCAGTCGACGGACTTTAAGACCGCATTTCCCTCCGCCCGGTTCCGTTTCTCCTGACTTTCCTTCCCCGTATTTCCGTGCGCCTGACACATCGGCAAAGGTTGTGCCGGATTCCGGACCGCTTTCCCCGTCTTTTCGGCCAGATCCCTTCAGACCGTCGGCGCATTCCGCTCCTCGACCAGCCGGGCGAGGTGGTCGAGGGCCATCCGGGTGCCGAGTTCGTTGTCCTCGCGGGGGATGTCGTCCGGGATGCCCTCGTGCAGGATCTCGACGTCCGTCACGTCGTCCGCCTCGGTGAGCGTCGTCGTCATGGTCATGGTGCCGCGCAGGCCCTCGTCGTCCGTCTCGAACGCGAAGACCTCGACGACCTGGACGCCGGGAACGAGTTTCGCGAAGTACCCGCGGTAGGTGTCCGTGCGCCCACCGGACTTGCCGGGACCGCGCGGGTCGTCGTAGGTGAGGGAGACACGGAAGGCCCCGCCCTCACGGGCCTCGAAGGTGTGGACGCGGGCGGTCATGTTCTCGGGGACCCGCCAGGCGGCGAGGGCGTCCGGGTCGACCAGCGCCCGGTAGACGGCCGCCGCCGGCGCCTGCACACGCCGGGTGACTCGCGTGGCGTACATGGCCTCACGCTACCGCCCGGGGCGCGGCCCGGCCCGTCGTTCGACACGAACGGGGCCGGGGTCCGGGAGGTGGGTCGGACCCCGGCCCCGGGTCTTTCAGGGCTTGCGGGCCACCGCGCCGTACATCGCGATGTCCTCGTCGCGGATGTCCTTCTCGCCGGTGCCGTCGGGGTGCCACTTGTGCACCTGGACGATGCCGGGCTCGACCAGGTCCAGGCCCTCGAAGAACTCGTGGGCCTCGTCGATGGTGCGCAGCCGCATCGGCATGTTGCGGGCCGCGTACTCGCGGGCGACCCGGCCCACCTCGTCGGGCGCGAACTCCGCGGTGCCGATGGACATCGCCAGGTAGCTGCCCGACGGCAGCGGCTCCAGCAGGCGGCGGACGACGCCGACCGCGTCGTGCTCGTCCAGCATGAAGTGGACGATCGCGATGACGGTGAGGGCGACGGGCCTGTTCAGGTCGAGGGTCTCGCGCAGTTCCGGGGCCTGGAGGATGGCCGCCGGGTCGCGGAAGTCGGCCTCGATGTACGAGGTCCGGCCCTCGGGCGCGCTGGCCAGCAGACCCTGCGAGAGGGTGAGGACGATCGGGTCGTTGTCGACGTAGACGACCCTGGACTCGGGAGCCACCGCCTGGGCGATCTCGTGCAGGTTCGGTGAGGTCGGGATGCCGGTGCCGATGTCGAGGAACTGGCGCATGCCCGCCTCCTCGGCGAGCCAGCGCACGGCACGGTTCATGAAGTCGCGGTTGGCGCGCATGTGGACCGGGAGGGCGGGCCACTCCCGGGACATGGCGTCGCCCGCCTCCTGGTCGGCGGGGTAGTAGTCCTTTCCGCCGAGGATGTAGTCGTAGATGCGGGCGGAGTGGGCGTTCTCGGTGTCGATGCGGTCGGCCGGCCATCCGTTGTCGGGCAACGCCGTGTCTCCCATTCGGGTCGGGGGGTGTGGAACTCGCGTCAAAAGGGGTGCGTCACAACAGGCACGGTCACAGCAGGAAGTCGGCGTCTCCCTCCTTCACTCCGGTCAGGAAGCTCGACATCTCGTGGGACGTGAACACCAGCGCCGGACCGTCGGGGTCGGTGGACTGGCGTACGGCGACACGTCCGTCGGCGAGCCTCTTCACTTCCACGCAGGCGCCGCCGGCGTCGTCGCTCCACGGCTTGGTCCAGCCTCGGGAGCCCAGCTGCCGGGCCGGGATGCCGTTGTGTATGGGAGGGCGCACGGTTACAGCTCCTTGCGAATCGCGCCGAGCACGGTCTCGGTCTTCCGGGCGGGCGCCGCCTGGGCGCCCAGCCGGTCCAGGGCCTCGCGGTACACCACGACGTCGCCGCCCTTGTCGAGGTAGACGGCCCCGACCAGGCCGTTGAGGTAGACGATGTCGGGCAGTTCGCGGGCCCGGAACCGGAAGAGGTGGTACGCGCCCGCCCGCATCGCCGGGTGCGGGCCGCCCGCGAACGGCATGAGCTGCAGGGTGACATGGGGCAGCCGGTTGACCTCGATGAGATGGTCGATCTGGGCGCGCATCACCTCGGGCCCGCCGACCGGCCAGCGCAGCACGGTCTCGTCCATGACGACCCACAGCCGTGGCGGCCCCTCCCGGGCCAGCAGTTCCTGCCGGCGCATGCGCAGCGCGACCCGGCGCTCGGTGGCCTCGGCCGGGGCGTGCGGGTTGCCGGCGCCGAGCAGGGCGCGCGCGTAGTCCTCGGTCTGCAGCAGGCCGTGCACGAACTGGTTCTCGTAGGCCCGGATCTGCAGTGCCGCCTGCTCCAGGCTGAGGTAGGCGGCGAACCAGTCGGGCATGACATCGCGGTAGGTGTGCCACCAGCCGCGCTTGTTGGCCTCGCGCACCGACTGCAGAAAGGTGTCGATCTCCGTCCGGTCCGTCACGCCGTACACCTGGAGAAGCTTCTCGGCGTCCGCGAGGCGCAGCCGGGCGACCTTGGCGGCCTCCATACGGCGGATGGTGGAGTGGCTGACGCCGATGGCCGCGCCCGCCTGCTCGTAGGTCAGGCCGGCCCGGGTCCGCAGCTCCTCCAGCTGTCTGCCGAGGATCATGCGCAGAACGGAAGGGGCGCCGCCCCAGTCGGTCTCCGCGGTCACGCCCACCCCCTCACACGGGCTTCAGGGTCACCGTCTCACGCGATCGCCTTCACAAACCCATTCGATCGCTTCTTGCCTGGAGCAGCATGCACTTGGCTTCTTGCAATTTTCAACTTGCCTGTTGCGAGCGGTTGTTGACAGGTGACACAGTGGACTCACTGCTCCGGCTGACCGAAGGAGCGGGCGGCGCAGGCCAGTTGGGGGAGACCGGGCTGCACCACCGCCTCATGGGAGGCGGTGTGTGTGTCGTCCGACCCCCGGGCGGCCGACCCTCCGACACCGCCCCCCGACGCGAGGCCGGACGAAAGGCGTACGGCGATGGCTCCGCCCTCCTCCCTCCCCCGACCGCTCCACCGGCTGCCCGAGGACCGCATACCGGTCCCCGACAAGTCGGCCGCGAGTCCGTCCCCGCTGCGGCTGCCCCCGATCGGCCTTCCGCTGCGGGTACCCGACGCCATGGAGCCCGCGCACCGGCCTGCGAAGGCCGCCGGCACCCCAAGACCACCCGGAGGCGAGCACCCCGGTCGACTCCCTGGGCCCGAGGGCCCCGACCCGCTCGCCTCCGGGGCCGCAGCCACCGGCCCCACGGCCGCCTTCGAACTGCCGGCCCTGCCGACGGCGGTCGGCACGGCCCGCCGCGTGCTGCGCGACCTGCTGACCGCCTGGGGCGTCGCCGAACCCACCCGGGACGACGCGGTCCTCGTCACCTCGGAACTGGTCACCAACGCGCTGGTGCACGTGGCCGGCGAACGGATCGTGTGCCGGGTGCGCGGCACCGCGGACCGGGTCCGGCTCGAGGTCGAGGACCAGAATCGAGGTGCCGCCCGCCCTGTCCAGCGGCAGTGCGGGCCCGGCGACCAGAACGGACGCGGGCTCCTCCTGGTCGACGCGCTGAGCGCCGACTGGGGCGTGACGCTCGCCCCCGACCGCCCCGCACGCATCGTCTGGGCCGACCTGACGACCACACCCGAGCCCCCCGCCCCAGCCGGTCCCCCGCCACCCGCGCCCCTCCCCCGGACCATCCCCCACTCGTCCGAAGGAGCCTCACCCCATGCCCCGGCCAACCCCTGTCCCTGACCTGCTCGCCGACCCGTCCTGGACCCGGACCCGCCCGAAACCGGGTCCGGACGGCCCGGCCGAAGGCCATCAGCCGTGAGAAGCCGTACGCCTCAGCCTTGAGCCGTCAGCCGGAGGCAGCCACCCCCACCCGATTCCTCGGTAGATTCGCCCCGATGCGAGCCGTTCGCATCCGTCGGCGGTCCCGGATCCCGTAAGGTGCCGGACCGTCGGCCGCTCAGCCGTTCCATCGGGGGGATTCCATGGTCTGGTCGCTCGTCCGCCGGAGCCGGGCCGCGTCCGGGCTCCCCGTACCCGGACGGTGCGAGCCCGGCCGGCACGTCCTGGCCACGGAGCGGCTGCTGCTGTTCACGCCCCGGACGCACCTCGACGTGGCCGCGGCGCTCGCCGCCGGCGCGGACGCAGAGGCCCAGCGGTGGCTCGGCAACCATGCCGACCGGATCGCGCCCGACCCCGGCACCCGGCGCGCCCTGCTGGAATGGCGGCCCGCCGGTGACGACGGCCGCCGCATCCCCCGCGCGCTGGCGAAGCCCTTCATCCCCGACCCCGGCATCCCGGTGTTCCTGGTCTGTGTGCGCAGGGCCGACCTCAGCTATGCCGGAGGACTGCAACTGGAGCACGGCGCGGGCGAGGTGGGCGGCTGGCTGGCACCGCGCTGCCGCGGGCAGGGCCTGGGCGCGGAGTTGTTCCGGGCCGGGACGCTGCTCGCGCACGCGCACTTCGGCATGACCCGGGTCCGGGCGGGCGCGGAGCGCGGGAACACCGCGAGCCGCCGGGCCCTGGCCAGGGCGGGCTTCGTCCCGGACGAGGGAGCGCCCCGGCACACCCTGCCCGACGGGCGTGTGGTCGAGTCCGTCTGGGTCCGGCACGACGAAACGACGACGGCCGAGTGCACCTGACCGTCCGTGAGCTTCTGTACGTCGCCGGCCGTCGCCCCCGTCTACCCGGCGTGAGGGTCGTCCCCCGGCGGCGCGTCGGGCAGTACATGGAATCCGGACAGCCCCTCCGGCTCCTCGGCCACGCCCGTGCAGTGGGTCACCTGGGCCGCCGGTGGGCCCTGAGCCGCCCAGCGGGCCATGTCGGCGACGTCGTCGGGCCGCCCTTCGAAGACGGCTTCCACGTCGCCGTTGTAGAGATTGCGCACCCAGCCCGCCACTCTCCGCTCCTCGGCGAACCGACGGCAGGTGTCGCGGTAGAACACGCCCTGGACGCGGCCGCTGACCTGCACGTGCTGCCGTACGGTCATTTCTGCGGGCTCCCGTTCTCTCGTCGGCGGGCGGTGATGCGGCGCCGCTCCGGCCAGCGGACGTCGTAGGCCCAGCCGAGGCGCTCGAACCAGCGGATCAGGCGGGCGCTGGCGTCGAACTGGCCGGTGAGCACGCCGTGCCGGGCGCTGGTGGGGTCGGCGTGGTGGAGGTTGTGCCAGGACTCGCCGAAGGACAGCGGGGCCAGCCACCACACGTTGCCCGAGCGGTCCCGGCTGCGGAAAGGCTGGGAACCGGCCGCGTGGCAGATGGAGTTGATGGACCAGGTGACATGGTGGACGAGGCAGATCCGCACCAGCCCGGCCCAGAAGAACGCGCTGAGCGCCCCCTGCCAGGACCGGGTCAGCGCCGCGCCGAGCACCGCGGGCAGGACGACGGAGGCCAGGACCACGAGTCCGAAGCGCTTGGAGATCAGCATCAGCGTGCGGTCGCGGACGAGGTCGGGTGCGTAGGTGCGGGGCGAGGCGTGCGCGGTCTCGAAGAGCCAGCCCAGGTGGGCGTAGAGCATGCCCTTGGCCAGGGCGCGGGGTGAGCGGCCGTACCGCCAGGGCGAGTGCGGGTCCCCGTCGCGGTCGGAGAAGCGATGGTGCTTGCGGTGGTCGGCCACCCAGGTCAGCAGCGGGCCCTGTACGGCGAGGCTGCCGGCCAGGGCGAGGGCGATCCTGAGCGGCCGTCTGGCCTTGAACGAACCGTGGGTGAAGTGCCGGTGGAAGCCGACGGTGATACCGAGTCCGCTGACGAGGTAGAAGGCGACTGCGAGCACGAGGTCCGTGGGGCTCAGACCGTGCCGCCAGGCCAGGGGCACGGCCGCCAGGAGCGCCAGGAACGGTACGGCGACGAACACGCCGATCACGAGCTGCTCGCCGCTGGGCCAGGACCGCGGTTCGGCCAGCGGGGTGGATTCCGAGAACTCCGACAACAGGAGGACCTTTCGGCTCGGGGCAGGTGCGGAGAAGCGGCTAGTCGACGGCGGTGAAGGCGAGCACGGCGTTCTGGCCGCCGAAGCCGAAGGAGCTGCTGACGGCGGCTCGTATCCGCTGCGGGCGGGGCACCTTGGTGACGACGTCCAGGTCCATCGCCGGGTCGAGGGTGCCCAGGTTGGCGGTGGGCGGGATCAGCTGGTGGCGCAGGGTGAGCACCGTGCAGGCCGCCTCGATGGCGCCGGCGCCGCCGATGGCGTGCCCGATGGTGCCCTTGACCGCGGTGACGGGCGGGGGCCGGCGGAAGACCTGGTACAGCGCGTTGTGCTCGGCCGTGTCGCCCTGTGGGGTGGAGGTGCCGTGCGCGTTGACGTGGTCGACGTCCTCGGGGGCCAGGCCGGCGTCGGCGAGGGCGCCGCGGATGGCGCGGGCGGCGCCGTCGCCGTCCGGGTGCGGGGCGGTGAAGTGGTGGGCGTCGCAGGAGGCGCCGAACCCGGAGAGCAGAGCCGTGGGCCGGGCGCTGCGGGCGCGGGCGTCCTCCACCCGTTCCAGGACGAGGACGGCGGCGCCCTCGCCGAGGACGAAGCCGTCGCGGTCGCGGTCGAACGGCCGGGATGCCTCGTGCGGGCTGTCGGCGCGGCGGGACAGGGCGCGCATCTGGGCGAAGCAGGCCGCGGTCATCCGCAGCCGGGCCGACTCGCTGCCCCCGGCGAGGACGAGGTCGCAGGCGCCGGACAGCAGCCAGTCCCGGGCCAGTCCGAGCGCGCTGGTGCCGGAGGCGCAGGCGGTGCTCACGACCATGTTGGGGCCCTGCGCACCGAGGTCGAGGGCGATCTCGGCGGCCGCCATGTTGGGCACGCTGCGCGGCAGCGCGAGCGGCGAGACGCGCTCCGGGGTGCGGTGGGCGAGCCGTTCGAACTCGGCCTGCCAGCCCTGCATGGAGCCGGTGCCGACCCCCATCACGACACCGACACGGGCGCCGTCCCAGCCGCCGGGCGTGAGCCGGGCGTCGGCGACGGCCTCCCGGGCGGCGAGCAGCGCGAAGGTGGTGAAGCGGTCCAGGCGGCGGCTGAGCCGGTGCCCGAGCAGTCCGGCCGTGTCGAGGTCGGGCACCTGGCAGGAGAAGGCCACCGGCAGCCCGTCGAGGCCCGGGTCGATGGCCGCGGTGGACCGTCCGGCGCACAGTCCCTCCCACGCCGCGTCGCGGCCGATCCCGGCCGGTGTGACCAGTCCCAGTCCGGTGACGGCCACGGGTGCGCGCCGCGCCGGGACACGTGCTTTCACGAGCTGCATGAGCCGTGATTATCCGGTCCGGAAGCGGCCGTTCCGGGCTACGACAACTCGTTCGGCCCAGGACGGGATCCGCTACCACCCGGATGTGCGAACGTCACTGACGAACGGTCACTCCCAGCGTCCGCGCCGATGTGCGCACGGACGCGGGGGCGGCGAACGGGGGCGCCGTCCCAACCGGCCGGCTGCTTGGCGCGGCTTCCGGAGGAGACTCGATGGGCGCCCGCGGGCCCGATCGGGATCACCGAGGCGCCGCTGGACGGCGCGAGGCGGACGACGCCGGACCTCAGGCGTCCGGGCGGGCGGTCGTGCGGGGCGTCGTTGCGGGGCAGGCCGCCCTCCGGGTGGATGAGCACGCCGCGGCCCTCGGTGAGCGCGTCGGCGGCGTGCCGCAGAGCGTCCGGGCGCGCCGGCTGCCCCGGTTGCACGGTTACGTAGCCCTCGCCGGTGAGGGCCCGGGCCGGCAGGGGCACCCGCCACGGCCCGGCGGTGACCAGGACGGCGGGCCGGTGGCCGAGCCGGTGCAGGGTGCCGATGAGCAGCACCGGGTCGAAGAGCGAGGTGTGGTCGGCCAAGGATCCGGCCGGCCCGCCGTCCAGACAGGCGGCACCGCTCACCGACGAGGTGCTGGATCGCGTCGACGCCGCCGTACACGTCCAGCAGGACTTCCTGGACCCGCAGGTCGCCGGAGATCTGCCGCGGACCGGTGATACTCGGGACTCGGACAGCGACTACCGCGCGTACTACGGCTTGGCCGGCCGCGGCTCGCGGCCGACCGTGATGCTGCGGGTCTCGATGGCGACCTGTACGTCGGCCTGTTCGCAACTTCTCCGCACTGGTGCACCGCAATCTGCCCGAGGACAAGGGGCGTAACTTCGTCTCGCTCGAGCGGAGCGCGGCGGACTGCCGGGCCGCCGCGCTCCGAGCGGGCCGGTCAGGCTCGCGCGTGGACGAGCAACGCCTGTGCGGCGCCGCGCAGTTGCTCCGCCGCCTTGCTGCAGGCGGCCGCCTGCTGTTCCAGGGTGGGGCGGCTCCGCTCGGGTGCCGCCGAGCAGGCGGACAGCGCGGACGCGGTGGCGAGCAGCCGCCGGGCGTAGCCGTCCATCAGGTCGGCGTCGGCACGCAACCTGCCTGCCTGGTCGAGGAGTTCGTCGGCCGACGGCAGCGTGCGGGGGGACTCGGTGACCATGGTGGCTCCCACTGACGGGGTGTGCGTGCGGGGTCAGCGCGGCAGGACGGCGCCGGCGCTGCGGTGGAACATGAACTGCGGGCAGGACAGCACGAAGAACGGCCGGGCCGCGTCGATGCCGAGCCGGCGCAACTGCCCGGCCATGGGTTCGGCCGCGGCGGTGTCCAGGCGCACCCGCACGCCCCTTCCGGTGTGCAGCCGCAGCCGGCCGTGGGCCCGGACCAGGGTGCGCACGGTGCTCTCGCCGCGCCGGCCGTAGAGGATCCAGTCCGCCTCGGGGCAGCGCAGGCCCGGGCCGAGGCGGCGGCCCTCGACGGCGAGCCCTAGTCCCGGCGCGGTGACACCGAGGTCACGGCTCATCAGGTCGGCCTCGGCGGCCGTGCGGACCGCGGGCTGGCCCCAGATCTGCCGGGAGACGACGCGGGCCTCCTCGCTGCTGACGGCGAGGGAGAGGACGTAGCGGCCGGTGCGGCGCAGGTCGACGCGGCGCAGCAGGTCGGCGGCGATGTCGTACGGGCGTGGCCGCCACAGGTCGTCCACCAGCACCGACAGGGCGATCTCGGCGTAGGGGCCGATCGTGGAGCAGCGGTGCTCGTACAGGGACAGCACCGCGAGCGCCCGTCGGCCCAGCCGGCTCGGCACCATCCAGGTGACGTCGGGCAGCAGGCCGCGCGCGGCAACGGCGTCGACGGCGAAGCAGAGGTGGGCGGCGGAGGAGTCGTAGTAGCGCACCGGGACGTCGACGGGCCCGCTCGTGGTGGGGACGGAGGTGGTGGGGACGGTCAGGAAGGGGTAGCCCTCGGGCGGGTGGGCGCGGTCCTTGAGCCGGTAGGTCTGGGTGCGCACCACGGGGCCGCGGTAGGGGGCGAGCGCCTCGTCGACGTCCTTGCGGGCCTCGGGGATGACGGTCCGCAGGTGCTCGATGTACTCGCGGAGCATGTGGCACAGCGGGAACTCGTGGGTGGGCCCGGTGTAGTCGACCTCGTACCGGTTCGGGTGCGGATCGAAGGCGGAGCCGGCGCCCCGGCCTTCGAGGACGGGCACGATGTCGTGCTGGTTGGTGATGCTGGCGACCCAGGTGCGCGGGTCGGCGGGCTTCTTGTCGTCGACCGGAGAACCGACCGCGATCACATGCGTGACCCGGTACGCGCGGCAGAACTCCTCGTCCTGCGCGAGGTTCATCACCGCGATACCGCCCCCGCTGTGCCCGATCAGGGCGAGGTCGGCGCCGCGCGGGATGCCGTAGTCCGCGAGGGCGAGCAGGATCGAGCGGGTGTAGGGCGAGTGGGTCGTGAAGAGGTTGCGCCAGGCGCCGACGAAGTCCTGCGGGGAGTCGTTGCGGGGGCGGCCGGGTGCCATGCCGGGGGCCTGGACGACGTATCGGACGACGCCGTCGGGGCCGCGCACGTTCTGCACCAGGATCCGCCCGTTGGTGGACAGCACCTCTATGTTGCGCAGGAAACCGAGGAGGGAGCCTTCGGTGGCTATGGTCTGCCGCTCCTGGTCGGTGAGGTCGACGGCCTCGGCGGCGCCCTCGCTCTGGTCCGTGCCCGCGAGACGGGCGGCGCTGACGCCGTGCACCGGACCGGCGGGCAGGCCGCGGCCGGCGGCGAGTGCCCGGCCGGTCCCGTCGTGCTCCGGGTCCTCGTCGAGCAGGGCGCGGATGGCGGGGAGTTCGGCCATCAGGGGCGCGAGTCCGGACAGGGAGCGCTGGGCTCCCTGGTCCCTGAGCAGGGCACGCAGGGCCCGTACGGCCTCCAGGTCGTGGTCGGCGGTGACCGCGGCCATCAGCATGCGCATGCCCGGGTCGCGCTCGAACTCGGGGTGGTCGAACAGCACGGCGGCGATCCGCAGGCGCAGGGAGGTGACGGCCACCAGCGCGGCCAGGCTCTCCCGGCCCAGCACCTCACCGGCCACGCCGAGCACATGCCCCATGCCCTTCGGTGCCGTGATCGCAAAGCCGCCGAGGCCCTCCTTGTTCGTCAGGGCCCGCAGCAGCGCCCACTGGGCGGCGAGAGCGGTACGGGGACGGCGGCGCGCGGAGGCGGTCAGGGCCGGCGCGAACAGCGCGGTGCTGGTGCGTGTGGACACCTCGCGGATGCCCTCGGCGACGTCCACGACGTCCCGTGCGCACCGGCGCAGCAATTCCTTGGTGTCCTGCTCGTCCTGGGCGGTCCGTCCGCGTATGTGGCCGTCCGCTCCCATACGACGCTCCCTCGGCTCGACGACGTTCGACGGTGTGCGACCGCGCCCCGGGGACGCGGTCCGCCTCCTCATCGTCGGCCAGCGGCACCGCGCCCGCACCTTCGTCCATCCAGGCAGAGGATGTGCGCCGGGTCCGAGATCGCCGTGCGCGCCTGGGCCGGGGCCGGACGCGGCTCCCGCACAAGCGCCGCACATGACCCCCTCCACTGGCCCGCTCCTGCGCGCGGGAGGTGCGGGCGTGACCACGTCCGCCCGACACCCGAACGGTCTACGGGCCCCGCCCCCCGGCACGGTCCCGGTCGGCCTTCCGGTGCACAGCCGTCACCTGCTCACGCCCGTCGTCGGCACCTCACCGTCAGGCCTCGGCCATGAGCCCGGCCGCGACCGTGGCGCCCAGCTCCCAGCAGGCCTGCACGTCGGCCTTGCCGGGTTC
This sequence comes from Streptomyces sp. NPDC001450, assembly GCF_053597295.1. NCBI lineage: Bacteria > Bacillati > Actinomycetota > Actinomycetes > Kitasatosporales > Streptomycetaceae > Streptomyces > Streptomyces sp. NPDC001450. The sequence goes on along the minus strand of NZ_JBSFHY010000002.1, from coordinate 61,129 downwards.
GCCGGTGACGGTCACCGCGTCGGTGGCACGGCGCCAGCCGAGGCCGGTGGTGAGGGCCTCGATGGCGCGCACGGCGCCCGTGACGTCGCTGCCGCCGTGGACGTAGTAGCCGAAGGGCCGGCCCCGGGTCTCGTCCAGGCAGGGGTAGTAGACCTGGTCGAAGAAGTGCTTGAGGGCGCCGGACATGTAGCCGAGGTTCGCCGGGGTGCCGAGGAGGTAGCCGTCGGCCTCCAGGACGTCGGAGGCGGTGGCGGACAGGGCGGCCCGCCGTACGACGCGGACACCCTCGATCTCCGGTGTGGTCGCGCCGGAGACGACGGCCTCGAACATGGCCTGGCAGTTGGGCGAGGGGGTGTGATGCACGATCAGCAAGGTAGGCACGTTCCGAACCCTGCACCGCGGGCGCCGCAGTCCGCAAACGGCACCCGGCGCGCGACATTGTGGGCCCCGGCACGGGAGTGCGACGATGCCGGGCACCTGGACGGGACACGGGAGGAGCTGTCTTGGGCGAGGACGAACAGCGGGCACCGGCCGCGGTGGTGTTCGACGCGCTGGGTCTCGACTACGAGAAGGCGTTCGCGTCGTCCGACGCGCACCGGGCCTCGCTGCGATGGCTGCTGGACCGGCTGGATCCCGGCAGCCGGGTGCTGGACGTGGGCAGCGGGACGGGACGGCCGACCGCGCAGACCCTCGCCGAGGCGGGGCACAGCGTGCTGGGCGTCGATGTCTCCCCGGTGATGGTCGACATCGCCGCCCGGCAGGTGCCCGGGGCCGAGTTCCGGCTGGCCGACATTCGTGAACTGCCGCTCGCCGAGGGCTCGTTCGACGCGGTGTGCGGGTACTTCTCGCTGCTGCAGATGTCCCGTGCCGAGCAGTCGGCCGTCGTGCGCCGGATGGCACGTGCGCTGCGGCCCGGCGGGCTCGCGGTGCTGGCCACCGTGCCCCTCGACGTGGAGGCCGTCGAGGCGGTGTTCATGGGACAGCCGGTGCGAGTGACGAGCTTCGACGCCGGGGACTTCGCGCAGCTGGCGACCGGGGCGGGCCTGACGGTCCTGTCCGAGGAGCACGCCACGTTCTCCCCGGCCCATCCCGACGCCGTACCCGAGCCGCATCTGTTCCTGCACTGCCGGCGGGACGGGGACTGAGCCCTCCCCTCCTCCTGGCCCCCGCTATTGCGTACGGCGATGTCGGTGCCCTCGGTTACAGTGGCCGCGCCGAACAGGAGGGGAGACGACGGTGCAGGTCAGGGTGGGGTCCGTGCGAGGCCGGGTGGTCCAGGCGGTGGTGCTGGCGGCGGTACTGGGAGGTTGCTCGCAGTCGCCGGACGGGGCGGCGAAGGCGTCGGGGAGCCCGTCGGCCGCCGGGAGTGCGGGGGCGAAGAGCGCGGTCGCGGCGCGCGGCGGCACCATCGGTGCCGCGGGGTCGGCCTGCGAACTGCCCGTCAGCTTCGACATCGCCAAGAGCTGGAAGCCCAAGGGGATCGACGCCGGGAAGGAGCTGTCGAAGGCATCGAAGGGGTCGGACGGCGACCTGAGCGGAGCCCTGGCCGACGCCTTCCTCCGGCAGGGCCCGGTCACCACCGCCTGTGAGATCGACGCCAAGCCCGCCGGCAAGATCGGCTTCCTGCGGGTGTGGACCGGCGAGCCGGGCGACGCCGACGCGCGTACGGTCCTGCGGCAGTTCGTGGCCGCCGAGGACAACACCAGCAAGGCGAAGTACGGCTCCTTCAGGACGGCCACCGGCCTGTCCGGTGTCGAGGTGGAGTACCTCTACACGAGCAAGCTCCTGGAGGAGACGAAGAAGGAGAGCGCCCTGGCGGTCTCGACGCCCCACGGCCCTGTCGTGCTGCACCTCGGCGGGATGGACACCGAGGAGCACAACGCGATGCTGCCCGCGTACGAACTCGCCAAGCAGACCCTGCGCGTCCTCTGACGGACGCCGTCGGACGGGTGCTCAGTCCGGGGCCGTGGCCCGGCCCAGATACGTGAGCGGGCCGGGGTCCGCAACCGGGATCTCGTGGAAGCCGAGCCGGTCGTAGAACGCGCGGGCGGCCGTGTTGGCGGTGACCATGCCGAGGTGGACGGCCGGAACGCCCTGTGCGCGCAGGGCGTTCAGCAGCGTGTGCATCAACCGGCGTCCGTGTCCGCGCCCTTGCCAGAGCGGCAGCAGGTCGATGTGCAGATGGGCGGGGTAGGCGGCGAGTTCGGGTACGAGCATGCGTTCCGGGCGGTGCAGAAGGCCGAGCATCTCCTCGGTGGGCGTGCGGGGCGGCGCGGTGGGTTCCGGGTAGCGGTCGGCCAGCAGGGGGATCCAGGTCCGCCGGAAGTCCCTGACGAACCGCTCGGTGTCCGCCGTACCGAGGACGTACCCCACCGCCTCGCCTTCGCCGTCGTCCAGGACGAAGGCCAGGTCCGGGTCGAGGTGGCAGTAGGGCTCGGCGAAGATCGACGGCATCAGGCGCAGGTCCGGATAGAGGGCGCGGGAGTCGCCGCCGTTGTGCGCGGTGCGAACGCAGATGTCGGCGACCGCGTCACGGTCGGCGGGGCGGTAGGGGCGGATCGCGGGGCGGGTGTCCGTGGGTGGCATGCGGACATCTTCATGCGCTTGGGAGCGCTCCCACAAGCGGCTGGCCGGCTCCGGACAACGAAGCGGCGGCCGCACCGCTGGAGGGTGGGGCCGCCGCTTCGCTGTTCCGTGACGTGCGGTCAGTACCGCAGGCGCTTGGCCCGGATCAGCATGACGAGGCCGGACAGGGCGAGCAGCGTGCCGATGGCGGCGGGCCACAGGTGCGCGCCGGTCTCGGCGAGACCGCCCTGGACCGCCTGGGGTTCGGACTGGGCGGCAGGGGGCTGCGCCTGTGCGGCCGGGGACTGGGCGGCCTGACTGCCGGCCGGGGTCTGGGTGGCCTTACCGACCTCGCCTGCGCCCGAGTCGGACGGTGCGGTCGACGCGGCCTTGTCAGCCTTGCCGGCCCTGGCGGGAGCGCTCTGCCCGGTCTGGCCGTCCTGCTTGCCGGACTGGCTGTCGTGCTTGGCGGGCTTGTCGTGCTTGGTGGTGTTCGCCGGCGAGGTCGTCTTGTAGGTCCGGGGCTCCTGCGTCGAGTCGGAGGAGGCCGGGGCGGGCTCGGCCGGGGCGCTCGTGCCGGGGTCGGCCGTGGCGCCGCCGTTGCCGGGGGCCTCCGTCGCACCGTTGTCGTCGCCCGGGCTCGGGGCCGTGGTGGCACCGGAGTCGTCACCGCCGCGAGGTCCGCAGGTCCGGCCGGAGTTGATGCAGTCGACCATCTCGCGCATCAGGTCCTCGTCGAAGACGTTGATGAAGTCGCCGTGGTCGGTGACCGGCTTGTGCAGTTGCTCGGGGAAGGAGTCCACCGCGAAGAGCGGCACCGTCCGCCCGCCGTCGTTCAGGCTCGGCGCGGCGACGTCGTAGACGATGCGCTGGACCAGCTGCGGGATCGCCCGGAAGCCCTCGGGGCAGGCGCCGTCGGGGCCGGCGAAGGCCACGTGGGTGCGGTGGTTGGCGCTGTCGATGTTGCGGCCGTCCCAGCAGCTCTGGAAGTGGAAGGTGCGCACCACGTCGCTGCCGGACGGACACAGCGGGTACTTGTCCTTCAGCTGCCGGTCCTCGAAACCGGTGCAGCTCCACGAGGCGTTCGCGTTGGCGGGGCCGTTGACGAAGGCCTTCGCGTCGCCGGTGATGATGCGCAGCAGGCGCGGCATCTCGGTGACCTTGCCGCGCGGGTTGCCCACGAAGGTCAGTGTCACCTGCTTGGCCGTGACGATCTGGCCCGCGTTGCCCTCGGTACCACCGCCCGGGGCACCGGCGTCCCGTTCCTGCTTGCCGTTCTGCAGCCGCAGCACCGGCCAGTAGTACGTGGACTTGTCGCCCTGGTCCACGCAGCTGGTCTCGGCGCTGGCCAGGTCCTCGTCGCTGGCGAAGGCGTTGTTGGACTGGTTGCCGATGTAGTCGTGGAAGTGGTGGGCGCCGTTGGAGACGCCGGGCGCGACGATCACGTTGTCGGAGTTGAACAGGCCGCCTGCGTTGACACCGCACTCGGAGGTGAAGGTGCCGCGCGAGGCGTCGGCCTGCTGGGGCGGGTTCGGCACGTTCGGCTGTACGGAGGTGATGTCCGCGTAGTCGGAGGCGACGGGGCCGTTGCCGCCCTGGCCGGCGCCGTTCTGGCCCTGGCCGGAACCCTGTTGGGCTCCGTCGCTCGGGGTGGCGCTGCTCTGGCCGGCGTCGCCCGTGTCGCCGCCCGCGCCGTCCTGGCCGGGGCGCAGGGTGCAGGCGGCCAGGGATTCCAGTCCTTCCGGCCGGTCCCCCACCTGGTCGATGGCGACGGCGATCCGCTCGATCGTGGCCGACCGCTTCTCCTTCAGCGGGTTCATGATGGGGTCGTCCGCGGCCGAAGGGTCCTGGCGGACGGACTCGGCCGACGCCTGGAGCTGCTGGTACGCGGCCGCGATCTGCTGGTCCAGCTGGGCGAGTTCGCGGTCGACGGCCTCGCGGGCGCCGTCCGGCACCGTCGTCAGCCGGCTGCCGACGTCCGGACAGTCGATCGTGGCCATGCCCGCGGAGCGGACCTGCCCCGTCGCGTCGGGGCCGCTGTCCCCGCCCCATGTGCCCTCGGAGGCCGAGGCGTAGACATTCGCCGCGACGAGCCCGCCTCCGCCCAGCATCAGGGCGACCGCTGCGAAGGTCGCGCGTCGTGCACGGGTCGGGCGTCTGCGCGTGTTGCGTCCCACGGAAGTACCTCTGAGTCTGTCGAGCGGCTCGGCATGGAAATCCCCCGCCCCATACGGATCCGGGCGCCCGAGTGTTCAGGCGTCCCGAGAATTCATCAGAATCTCATAGGCACCGCGCCACCCAGGGGGTGCCTCGTCTCGAACGGCAAGACGAACATCACATATCCGTATCGGACATTGCGCACTTCAACCTTCACACGGGCCACACAAATTGGCTAGGTTGACGACCAGGCCGCACGGCTCCCCCGGCGAACCGCGCCGGGCCGCGTGGCCCCCGCCGAATCCGGTGCACCGTGGAGTGCGGCCGGAGCCGGGGACCCGACCGACTTCGGGGTGAATCGGCCAACGCCCTTGCAGGCGACGGCCGTAGGGCACGCCTTCCGGAACCCACCGCCCGAACCCGACAGCCGGCTCGGTAGGCGGAGCACGGAAGGAGTGCGTCCCTTCATGGCGACGGACAGCCGCGACGAGGTCCGGCAGCGGATCAACTCCCTCTACGACCGGGCCGAGGACGAGACGGGGAACTTCAACGCGACACGGGCCATGGCGGGGGCGACGCGGACTCGTGGTGTTCCGCTGGCCAAGCGGCCGAACCGGCGCTCGGACCCGGCCCTCGACGAGGTGGCCAAGCAGTGGTTCGAAGGGGCGCGGGCCAAGCTCGGCCCGTCCGTACCCGCGGTACTGCCGGCGGACCGGATGCCCGGCCGGCGGGCCGCCCCGGCCCTCCCCGGGGACCGAGGCGACGGCGATCGCCCCGCTCGCGACCGGGAGACACCGGGACGAGGCCTGCCGGAGTTGCCCGCCGGCCCCTCGGGGAGGACGGGTGCCCGTGCGTTGCCGGAGCTGCCGAGCGGGGCCGCCACCGAGCTGACCGCTCGGCCCGTCCCCGAACTGACGAGCCGTGCCCTTCCTGAACTGACCAGCCGGGTCATGGAAGTAGCGGCCGACCGCACCGCTCCGGAGCTCCCCGGCCGAGCCGCGGCCGAGCCGCCGAGCCGGGCCATGCTGGAACCGGCGGGCCGCACCTCGGCGCAGACGACCGCCCTCCCTCTCCCCGCTCTGCCCGCCCCCCCGACGCCCCCGCAGCAGGAGTCCCGGGCACTACCTGCCCCCGGCACCGAGTCCCGGCGACCCGCCCCGGCGGTGTCCAAGGCGGAGAACCGGCGGAAACTCGCCGCGGCACGGGACCTGTTGTCCCGCGGCATCGCCCTGCGCGCCGCGGCTGCCCAGCCCACTCCCGCGCCGGACGCCCTGGGCACCGCAGCGGGTCAGGCACCGCAGCCGGCCGAGGACCAGTGGCGCGCACCGCAGTGGGCGGCACCTGGCGTGTTCCCGGCGCAGGAAGCGGCCACCGCGCTCGGCGTCACCGCGCTTCCTGCCGCCACCGAGCCCTTCAACCGCCCGACCGCGACAGCGCCCCTGACCGACACCGGCTCCTTCGCCGCGCCCTTGCCCTCGGCCCTCCCGACCGACACCGGCTCCTTCGCCGCACCGCTCACCGTCGACACCGGGTCCTTCGCCGTTCCTCTCCCGACCGACACCGGCTCGTTCGCCGCACCTCCGACTGCAGCCCTCCCGACCGATACCGGCTCGTTCGCCGCACCGCTCACCGTCGACACCGGGTCCTTCGCCGTTCCTCTCCCGACCGACACCGGCTCGTTCGCCGCACCTCCGACTGCAGCCCTCCC
>NZ_JBSFHY010000002.1:0-54600 GCF_053597295.1 Streptomyces sp. NPDC001450 | reverse complement strand
CGACCGACACCGGCTCCTTCACCGCGCCTCCGACTGCAGCCCTCCCGACCGACACCGGCTCCTTCACCGCGCCTCTTCCGGCCGACACCGGCTCCTTCACTCCGCCCGCCATCGCAGAAACCGGCTCCTTCGCCGCACCCGTCGCCGCCAGTACCGGCACCTTCACCCCACCCCCAGCCGCTGCCGCACCCCTCCCGACCGACACCAGCTCCTTCACCCCACCTGTCACCACCACCCCCACGACCGACACGGGCTCGTACGCACCCGTAACCCCCACCCCGCAGTCGCCCCGCGCCCTACGTGCCCAGAAGGCCATCGCCTTCGCTCGGGCGCAGATCGGGAAGCCGTGTGTGTGGGGTGCGATGGGGCCGGACTCGTACGACTGCTCCAGCCTCACCCAGGCGGCGTGGAAGACGGCCGGGGTCACGCTGCCGCGGGCCGCGCACCAGCAGGCGCTCAGTGGCACGCCGGTCACGCTCGCCGGTCTCGAACCCGGTGACCTCGTCCTCTTCTTCGACGACGACCGGCATGTGGGCCTGCACACCGGCAACGGCATGATGATCCATGCGCCGGGCCCGGGGTCGTACATCCGCGAGGAGTCGATCTACGGCGCCGGGGAGGCGGCGGTCCACCGGGTGATCCGGCCGGCGTGATGCCGCGGGCGCGCCGGCATCGGCCCGGCCAGTGCGGGAGCGTGGTGCGCGGCAGACGCGGGTCGTAGGGGTGACGGGTGCGGACGATGCGTGCCATCTCGCGGAACGACGTCATAGTCTCGGCCGCCACGATGCAGCGGCCCTTGGCCCCGGGTTCCTCGGCGGCCGCGATGTGCGCGTCGGCCACGTCCCGCACGTCGGCCGTGGTGAAGCTGAAGTCGGGGGCGCCGTAGCAGAAGTAGCCCTTGAACAGCTCGTCGAGGAGGAAGAGGCTGCCCGACTCGGACGAGGGGGTGAGGGAAGGGCCCAGTATCAGGCCGGGGTTGACGGACACCACGCGCCAGCGGTCCTGTGCCGCGTCGGCGTCCCAGGCCGCGCGTTCGGCGGCGGTCTTGGCGTAGTGGTAGGGGTTGTTCTCCCCGCGCGCCCTCCTCCGCAAGAGGCCCCGGACAAGAGACCCCCATAAGAGCCCCCTGGATAAGTCATAAGATCCACTTATGGGGTCATAGACCAGACCCGTGTACTAACTTAGGTCTGCCTTAGTCTAGGCTTCCCACTCGAGTATCTGATCACGCTCGAAGGGAACTGATCATGCCGCGCCCCCTGCGGGTAGCCATCGTCGGAGCCGGCCCCGCCGGGATCTACGCCGCCGACGCCCTGCTCAAGTCCGAGGTGGCCGCCGAACCCGGCGTCTCCATCGACCTCTTCGAGCGGATGCCCGCCCCGTTCGGCCTGATCCGGTACGGCGTGGCGCCCGACCACCCGCGCATCAAGGGCATCATCACCGCCCTGCACCAGGTGCTCGACAAGCCCCAGATCCGGCTGTTCGGCAACGTCGACTACCCGAACGACATCGGCCTGGACGACCTGCGCTCCTTCTACGACGCGGTGATCTTCTCCACCGGCGCCACGGCCGACCGGGAGCTGCCGATCCCGGGCATCGAGCTGGACGGCTCGTACGGCGCCGCCGACTTCGTGTCCTGGTACGACGGCCACCCGGATGTCCCGCGCACCTGGCCGCTGGAGGCCGAGAAGGTCGCCGTGCTCGGCGTCGGCAACGTGGCGCTCGACGTGGCCCGGATCCTCGCCAAGACGGCGGACGAGCTGCTGCCGACCGAGATACCCCCGAACGTCTACGACGGACTGAAGGCGAACAAGGCCGTGGAGATCCACGTCTTCGGCCGCCGTGGCCCCGCGCAGGCCAAGTTCAGCCCGATGGAGCTGCGCGAGCTGGACCACTCCCCCAACATCGAGGTCATCGTCGACCCCGAGGACATCGACTACGACGCGGGCTCGATCGAGACCCGGCGCGGCAACAAGCAGGCCGACATGGTCGCCAAGACCCTGGAGAACTGGGCGATCCGGGACGCCGGCGACCGGCCGCACAAGCTGTTCCTGCACTTCTTCGAGTCGCCCTCGGAGATCCTCGGCGAGGACGGCAAGGTGGCCGGCCTGCGCACCGAGCGCACCGCCCTCGACGGCACCGGCAACGTCAAGGGCACCGGCGAGTTCAAGGACTGGGACGTCACCGCGATCTACCGCGCCGTCGGCTACCTCTCCGACAAGCTGCCCAAGCTGCCCTGGGACATCGAGTCCGGCACGGTCCCGGACCAGGGCGGCCGGGTCGTCGAGGAGAGCGGCAACCACCTCCGGTCGACGTACGTCACCGGCTGGATCCGGCGCGGCCCGGTCGGCCTGATCGGCCACACCAAGGGCGACGCCAACGAGACCGTGGCCAACCTGCTGGACGACTTCGCGAACGGCCGTCTGCACACCCCGGACTCCCCCACGCCGGAGTCCGTGGACGCCTTCCTCGCCGAGCGTGAGATCCGCTTCACCACCTGGGAGGGCTGGTACAAGCTGGACGCCGCCGAGCGGGCGCTGGGCGAGCCGCAGGGCCGTGAGCGCGTGAAGATCGTCGAGCGCGAGGACATGCTCCGGGAGAGCGGGGCCTGATTCCCGGGAGTGCCCTGGGAAGCTTCGGTCACGAGTCCAACGATGCCTCCCAGGGCCCCTGTTAGGGTCCTGAGGTGTTCTCCCTGCGTGAGCCCCTCTTCTTCACCCGCCTGCGCGAGGCGCGCCGAATCCTCGTCGCCGGTGCGGGCGGCGGTTTCGACGTCTACGCCGGACTGCCGCTGGCGTTCGCACTGCGGTCGGCCGGTGCGGAGGTCCATCTGGCCAACCTGTCCTTCTCCGACCTGTACGGCCTGAGCCTGGACACCTGGGTGGAGGAGGACGTCGCCGCCGTCCGCCCGGACACCCCGCTGCGCGGCGACTACTTCCCCGAGCGCGCGCTCGCCCGGTGGCTCGGGGAGCAGGGGATGCCCGACACCGTGTACGCCTTCCCCCGTACGGGTGTCGAGCCGCTGCGCGCCGCCTACCGGGCGCTCCTCGAGCATCTGGGCGGCGTGGACGCCGTCGTGCTGGTGGACGGCGGGACCGACATCCTGATGCGCGGGGACGAGCACGGCCTCGGCACGCCGGAGGAGGACATGGCGAGCCTGGCCGCCGTCGCCGGTCTCGACGAGGTCCCGCACCGTCTGGTGGCCTGCCTGGGCTTCGGGGTGGACGCCTACCACGGCGTCAACCACTCCCTGTTCCTGGAGAACCTGGCCGCCCTGGACCGCGAGGGCGCCTACCTGGGAGCGTTCTCGCTCCCCCGCGAGAGCCAGGAGGGCGCCCTCTATCTCGACGCGGTGGCGCACGCCCAGCAGTCCCACGAGAGCTACCCCAGCATCGTCCACGGCTCGGTCGCGGCCGCCGTGCGCGGGGACTTCGGCGACGTGCGGTTCACCGAGCGCACCCGGGACAGCGAGCTGTTCGTCAACCCGCTGATGTCCCTCTACTTCTGCGTCGACCTGCCCGCGCTGGCCCGTGCCAACCTCTACCTCGACCGGTTGGAGGGCACGATGCTGATGCGGCAGATCAGCTCGGTCATCGCCGGGTTCCGTGACGGGCTGCCGCGTCAGCGGCCGCCCCGGGCGTTCCCGCACTGAGCCGGGGCACGCCGGTCACGACAGGCCCGGCTCGGCCGTGACCAGGTCCCGGCGGCCGACCACCGCGAGCGCCACGGTCAGCAGAGCGAGCGCGGCCGTCTGCGCGAGACCACCACCGACGTATGCGGCGGGCGCGGGCAGGTGCAGCCAGGGATAGAGAGCCACGATCCGCACGGCCAGGATCAGCAGGCCGAGCGCGGCCAGGGCGAGCGCGCCGCCGGGCGTCGTACGGTCGCCGCTCCGGGCCTGGTACAGGAGCCACCCGAGGGCTCCCACGACGAAGCAGCTCGCGGGCGCCCACGCGAGGTCGGGGAGGGCGGGCAGCACCACGATGGACGCCCCCATCACCACACAGGCGGTCATGAAGACCAGCCCGGGTGAGCCGGCGGGGAGCCGGGCCGGGGGTGCGTCCCGGTGGTGGGAGGCGCACAGCGCGAGGGCCGGCAGCCAGGCCAGGAGCCCGAAGGCGGTGGCGAACGCCGGGTCCGCGGGGACCATCGCGCCCGTCAGCGGGCCGAGCAGCGGCCAGAGCGTGGGCAGCGCGGCGAGCAGCGCGGCCGTCCGGGCCAGGCGTCGACGGTCGTAAAGGAGGGCGAAGTAAGCCACCGTCCACAGCAGCGGAAGGATCCACTGGGCGGCGGTGACCACCGCGGTGAGCAGTCCCTGGTCGGTGAACTGCGCCAGGAACAGGTGCCGCCCCGTGCCGCCCCGGCCGGCGGCCCAGGTCACTTCGAGGACCAGCTCGACGACCCCTGCGGCCGCCTGGATCAGCACGGCGAACAGCGCGAAGAGCCGGACGGTCGAGCCGAGGAGGACGTAGCGGCGCGGCGCCCCGGGCGCTCCCAGCCGGCTGCGCACGGCGAGGGCCGCGATGCTCGCCACCTCGCCCAGGCTGGGCCGGCTCTGGTCCTGAGTGTCGCGGTCGACGTCCCACAGGTACGTCTCGACCATCTCCTCCTCCCGTTCGCGCCGGTAGTAGGCGGGGAGGAGGCGGAGCACAGTCCGGTAGCGGGATTCCAGGAGTGTGGTCATGCGAAGCCTCCCGCGAGTCCGGGTGCCGTGGGGGGTACGGGGGCGGTGTCGGCCGGGGCGGCGGCCCGGCGGCCCTCGGCGATGCGCCGCTTGGCGGCCCCGGCGCCGGCGGCCATGCGCTCCGCCTCCGCGTCGAGGGCCGCCACTCCGTCCTCGGTGAGCCGGTAGTAGCGCCGCAGGCGGCCCTGCTGCACCTCCTCCCGGTCCAGCACGATCAGTCCGTCCGCGGTCAGCCGGTCCAGCACCCCGTAGAGGGTGCCGACCCTCAACTGCACCTCCCCGTCGGACAGTTCCTCGACCTCGCGCAGGATGCCGTAGCCGTGCCGCGGCTGGTCGGCGAGTGCTGTGAGGACGAAGAACGCCGGTCGGGTCATGTTCCTCGATGCCATGCGAGCAGGATATCTCGTCAGCCGATATATATCGAGCTGTGTACCGAGGCGGTGTGGCCGTCCTGCGCGCGACGCCACAGGCCCACCGCACATGGTGAACGGGGCCTACCCCTAAGCGGATGGGTGGGCGGACCCCGTTCGACGGACAGTTTTCGGTACCGGGGGACGGTTCGGGGACGTGTGAACAGCGGTCGTGTGAGGCGTGCGGCGCGCACCCCGGGTGCGGGGCGCACACCCCGTGCGCGGGTCGCGAGACCGCGGCGGCGCGCCGCCCCTGGGACCCGCCCGACCTGTACCGTGCCCGAGTGGTGATACTGGAAGGCGCACCCGCTCCCATCAGCAGATTGGCCCATGTCGAACTCCGCCACCGACCGCGCCACCATCCCGCAGACCCTCTGGGCGGCCCGCGGCCGCCACACCGGTCCCGCCGCCGAGGACGTCGTCCGCCGCACCCTGCGCCGGCACAAGGACAGCGGGGACATCGACGACTTCGCCGAGCCACCCGCACCCGAGGGCTCCCCCGAGGACTCCCCCGAACGGATCTTCGAGGCGCGCTGGCGGGCCGACGGCACGGTGACCGTCCGGGCCCGGCTCACGCTCGTACCGCTGCAAGACCGGCCGGATGGGCGGCAGTGGACGCTCGTCGCGGAGGCGGAGCGCCCCTGGAACGAGGCCTGGCCCTCGCCGGCGACGCTGTTCTGGCCCGAGGCCGGGCCGGCGGAGGGCACCGACGGCGCCTGGGACCACCACCCCACCGTCGCGGGCCTGCGCTTCCGGCAGGTGAACGCGCTCCCCGAGGACGACAAGGAGATGCGGCGCCGGCTGCGGGACGCGGCCCGCGAGGCCTGGTGCGTCAACCTCGTCGTGCACGAGGCGATGACCCCGGAGGAGCGCGGCCGGCTGCCGCTGGCCCAGCAGCTGCCGCCCGGACTGCGGCACCGCGTGCTGGAGCACCGGGCCGCGCCGCAGCAACTGCGCGCCGTCAACTGGGCGCTGAAGGACCTCGGCGTCGAGGTGCCGCGCGGCGGCGCCGTGCTGCTGCCCCCGGACCCCGCGCCAAAGGACTACGACCGCCAGGAGCACAGCGTGCGCACCGTCTTCCTGGACGGCTCCGAACCGGCCGAACTCGTCGCGGCCCTGCGGCACTTCGCCGCCCTGCCCCGACCCCTGCCGCAGGGCGCCGCGGAGGCGCTGGCGGACCTGCGCGACAACTGGACCCTGCTGACCCTCCAGGAGGAGCTGGAGCGCGAACGGCGGCTCGTCGCCATGTACGCCGAGGCGCTGGAGGCCATGACGAAGTCCCGGGACCTGTACCGGGAAGCCGCCGAGCAGGCCCACCAGGCCCTCGCCGCCTACCGCGACACGCCCGCTCCGCACGCCCTGCCCCGCCGGCAGGAACAACCCGGCGCCCGGACCCCGTCCGCGCTGCAGCAGTTGACACGCACCTTCGAACGGCTGAAGTTCAGCACGAAGGGTTCGCGCCCGGACGCCTCCCCCGGGGGCGACGGCACGGACACCACCGACCCGGCGTGAGCCAGGAGGGACAGGAGGCCGCATGGATTCCACGACGACCCTGCTGGTGATCGTCGCCGTCGTCGCGGCGCTGCTGCTCGGCGTCGCCGTCTGGCTGCTGGTGCGACTGGTGACCGCCCGGCGGACCCTGCAGCGGGCCGGGCTGCCCACGGGGCCGCGCTGGGTGTTCTGGGGCGCGGTCCTGTATCTGGTGCTGCCCACCGACCTGCTGCCCGACCCGGTCTACCTGGACGACATCGCCGTCCTGCTCCTCGCGCTGCGCAGCCTGCGCGCCGCCCGCACGCTGCCGCCCGGACCCTCGGAGTACTGAACTCGCGCTGCACGAAGGCCGGTTGCCGCACCATGGAGCGATGCAGCCCACCTTCACCGGAATCCCCGAACGGCCGACCTCCCCCGACGTCGCCGTGGTCGTCGATGTCATGCGCGCGTTCACCGTCGCCGCCTGGGCGTTCCGGCGCGGCGCGGAGAAGATCGTCTTCGCCGGTACACAGGAGGAGGCCCTGGAGCTGAAGGCCCGCCACCCGGGCTGGCTGGCCTTTCAGGACGGTCCGCCGGTGCCGGGGTTCGACCTGGCCAACTCGCCCGCCCGGCTGCGCTCGCTCGATGTGCGGGGCCGTACGGTCGTGCAGAAGACCACCGCCGGGACGGCCGGGGCGCTGGCGGTCGCCGACGCGCGGCTGCTGCTGTGCGCGAGCTTCGTGGTGGCCGGGGCGACCGCCGAGGTGCTGCGGCGCGCCCGGCCGGACACGGTGACCTTCGTCGTCACCGGGGACGGCGGACGGGCCGAGGAGGACCTGGCCTGCGCCCAGTACATCGCGGCCCGCACCGACTCGCCCACCGCCGACCCCGCGCCCTACCTGGCCCGGGCCCGGCACTCCGACGCCGCCGCCCGCCTCGCGGAGGGGGTACGGCTCGGCTGGAAGGGTGTCCACCCCGAGGACGTTCCGATGTGCCTGCGCGCGAACACCTTCCCGTTCGCCATGGCAGCCGCCCGGATGGACGGCCACCTGGTGCTGCGCCCGGTGGGCGTGCCCACGACCGCGTGACCGAAGGCCCGTCGAAGCGGCTACCGCGGCCCGACCCGAGACCCGTCGGCGCGGCTGCGACAGGCGGCACTCGGCGGCCGCGCCGATCTTCACGTCGGCGCTGGCGCTGGTGCGGGGCGGCCGGGTGAGGAGGGTGACCAGGCGGGTGACGTCCTCCACGGACCGGCCGAGGTGGTCCGGGCGTGCTCGGGCCCGCGTTCCAACAGGGTGATCAGCCGGACCACGTCCGCGGGGGACGGTCGGCGACGGCCGCGCGGACCGGGCCGTGCAGCGGATCGCCGTAGAGGTCCTCCGCACGCGGGGCCTCAGGGGTCGTCCCCAGGGGCGCCTTCGGCCAGGTACCAAAAGCGCGCAGCGTCCCGCCATCTGGGTGAGGCACAGGCGTGAGACGCGCGGAACCAGGTCCGCACGGCCCCTCCCCCCGGCCGCCGCCCTGCAGTACCGTCTTCTCCCGCCCACGTGCATTACGCCACCGACGTGGCGCATTCTTGTGTCATCCACCCGGCGGTACGGGACGAGGTAGGGCCCATGGCTGGGAGCGGAGAGCCGGCGGTCCGTACGCGGGCCCGGCTGACCACGCTGCTGGTCGACGCCTCGACCAGCGCGCTCGGCGCGGCCGGAGCGCACGTGGCGGGCGTGTACCTGCGCTCCAGCACCCCGGGGCTGCTGCGCCTCGCGGTGCTCGTCGGGCTGCCCGGCCCGCTGTTCAGGCCCTGGTGGCGACTGCACCTCGGCCGACCCTTCCCGGTGGCCGACGCCTACCGGCTCGGCATCCAGGTGGTGCTGCCGAACGCCACGGAGACAGCACGCCGGTATCCCCAGTTCGCGGCGGGTCTGCCCTTCCCGTTCGGGTCGGTGCACGTGCCCGTGCCGGGCGGGACCGAGCCCTTCGGGGTGCTCACCGTGCTGCGCCCCGCGGCGACCGACACCGTGGACGAGCTGCTGGACCGGGAACTGCTCACGCGGCTCGCCGAGGGACTGGGCGCCGAGCTGCTCGCTCTCGCCGACGGGGACGAGGCGGCCATCGTCTGGGACGGGGAACCCCACTGCGTACGACCGCCCGCCAATCGGCCCGTACAGGCGCTCGTGGGGCGGTTCACCTGGGATCCGCAGACCTCGGCGGTGCACCCGGACGACCGGCTGTACGCGCTGCTCGGGCTGGATCCCGCCGAGTTCGCGGGGACCGGCCCGGCGCTCGCGGACGCCGTGTCCCCGGCCGAGGCGCACCGGATCATGACCGCGCTGCACGAGGCGGGCGCCGGGAAGCCGTCGGCCGCGCCCCTGAACGTCTGGTCGCAGGAGGGGACACCGCGGCTCGTCGACCTGTCCCCGGCGACGGAGGCCCACGAGGCGTCCCTGGTCGCCGGAACCGTCTTCGACCCCGGCCCGGGCGCCTCCGCGGACGGCGCGGCCGACCTGCTGCCGCAAGGGGTGTTCTGCCTGGACCGGCTCGGGCTGCTCGTGTACGTCAACCCGGCCGCGGCACGCATGGCGGGCCGGGAGCGGGCATGGCTGCTCGGCCGGCCGCTGTGGGAGGCGATGCCCTGGCTGACCGGACCGCCGTACGACGACCATCTGCGCAGCGCGTTGCTGTCCCAGGAACCGGTGC
Source organism: Streptomyces sp. NPDC001450 (assembly GCF_053597295.1). Taxonomy (NCBI): domain Bacteria; kingdom Bacillati; phylum Actinomycetota; class Actinomycetes; order Kitasatosporales; family Streptomycetaceae; genus Streptomyces; species Streptomyces sp. NPDC001450. The sequence continues at coordinate 45,342 of NZ_JBSFHY010000002.1, read as the reverse complement.
ACGTGCACGTCCGGCGTCCGGCCGCCGGACGTGCGGCAACCGGTGAGGGCGACTGGCTCGCCCTCTCGGTGCATCCCGGCCCCGACATCCTGACCTGCACGCTCGTCCCGGCCAGCCGCGTGGACGCCCCCGCTGAACCCTCCCCTGAAGCCCCGGCCGGGGCCGAGCCGCCCGCGCCGCTGGACACGGTGCCCGGCGATCACTCGCTGGCGCCGGTGTACCGGCCCATCGCCCTCGCCATCGCGCTGACGGACGCCGTGACCGCCCGGCAGGTGTCGGCGGTCGTGATGCAGGAGCTGCTGCCCGCGTTCGGCGGCCGCCGCCTGGCCATCTACCTGCTCCAGGACCGGCACCTGTACCTGGCCTGGGAGACCGGCTTCCCGCAGGGCTTCCTCGCCCCCTTCGAGGGCGTCGGCCTCGAAGCGCACCTGCCCGGCGTGGAGACCCTCACGACCGGGCGCCCGATCTTCTTCGAGTCCATGCACCAGCTGGCGGCCACCTACCCGGGCATCCCCCTGGACGCCGAGGAGGGCGCCCGCGCCTTCCTGCCGCTGATCGCCTCCGGCCGGCCGGTCGGCTCGTGCATCCTCGGCTTCGACCGGTCGCGCAGCTTCAGCACGGAGGAGCAGACGGTCCTCACCGCGCTCGCCGGGCTGATCGCGCACGCGATGGAGAAGGCGCAGCGCTACGACACCGAGGCCGCACTCGCCCGCGGCCTGCAGCAGGCCCTGCTGCCCCGGCGGCTGTCGGCGCACCCGCAGGTGGAGACGGCGGGCCGCTATCTGCCGGGCACGCAGGGCATGGACGTCGGCGGGGACTGGTACGACGTCGTCGAGGCCGGGGACGGGCTGGCGCTGGTCATCGGCGATGTGCAGGGGCACGGGGTGCAGGCGGCGGCCACCATGGGCCAGCTGCGCAGCGCCGTACGCGCCTTCGCGCTCGGCGACCGGCCGCCCGACGAGGTGCTGAGCGGCACGAACCACCTGCTCATCGACCTGGACCCGGGCCAGTTCGCCAGCTGCTGCTACGTCCGTCTGGATCCGGCCACCGGACAGGCCCGGGCCGCCCGGGCGGGACATCCGCCGCCGCTGCTGCGCTGCCCCGACGGACATACCCGGGTGCTGGACATCCCGGGCGGTGTCGTGCTCGGGGTGGATCCGTGCGCCCAGTACCCGGTGACCGACCTGTGGTTGGAGCCGGACGCGATCCTCGCCCTGTACACCGACGGCCTCGTGGAGCGGCCCGGCGCCGACATCGACGAGGGCATCGACGCGCTGCGCCTCGCGCTGGCGAAGGCCGGCGCGGCCGCCGGACGGCGCGGCGGCCGGTCCCTGGCCGGGGTCGCCGACCGGATCACCGCCACCGCCCGGCACGCCACCGACCGCCCCGACGACGTGGCGCTGCTCCTCACCACCCGCCGCACCGCGCACCGCAGGTGACCGCAGCCCGCCGCCGGAACAGGCGGCTTCCACCTTGGGCGACGGCCTCGCCTGACGGGGCCGGGCAGTGTAGACATGGGCACATGGTGCGACTGCCCGGCCGGTCCGAGACCCGGCCGCCCCGTCCTTTCGGGCAACCGCGCACGCCGCAGGGCCGACGGAAGGACTCGTCGGGCGCGAACGGCGGCCGGCCGGGGATGCTGCGGTCGGCGGTGACCGGACGCAGCGTCGCCGGGCAGGTGTTCGTCCTCCAGGTGGTGATCGTCCTGCTGCTGGTCGTGTCGGCCGTGGTGGCGCAGGTGCTCCAGGTGCAGCACGACAGCAACAGGGAGGCCCTCAACCGCTCCCTGGCCGTCGCCGAGACGTTCGCCAACGCGCCCGGCACGGCGGCCGCGCTGCGCGCCCCGGATCCGACGGCCATCCTGCAGCCGAAGGCCGAGGCCGCCCGCAAGGGGTCGGACGTGGACTTCATCGTCGTGATGGACACCGACGGCATCCGCTACACCCATCCCAAGCCGGACCGCATCGGCAAGAAGTTCGTCGGGACCATCGCTCCGGCGCTGGCCGGGGGCACGGTCGTCGAGGAGATCCACGGGACGATCGGCGAACTCGTGCAGGTCGTCGTACCGGTGAAGGACTCCGGCGGCAAGGTGGTGGGCCTGGTGTCGGCCGGCATCACCACCGCGCACGTGGGCGGGGCCGCCGACCAGCAACTGCCCCTGCTGCTCGCGGCGGCCGCGGCGGCCCTCGCGCTGGCCACCGGGGGCACGGCCCTGGTCAGCCGGCGGCTGCTGCGGCAGACGCACGGCCTCGGCCCGTACGAGATGACGCGGATGTACGAGCACCACGACGCGGTGCTGCACGCGGTCCGGGAGGGCGTGCTCATCGTCGGCGGCGACGGCCGGCTGCTGCTCGCCAACGACGAGGCGCAGCGGCTGCTGGACCTGCCCGAGGACGCCGAGCAGCGTCATGTGCTGGAGCTGGGTCTGGACGACGACACGGCCGGGCTGCTCGCCTCCGGACGGGTCGCCACGGACGAGGTGCATCTGGTCAAGGACCGGCTGCTGGCCATCAACCAGCGCCCCACCGACCTGCGCGGCGGCCCGGCCGGCAGCGTCACCACGCTGCGCGACTCCACGGAGCTGCGCGCCCTCTCGGGCCGCGCGGAGGTCGCGCGCGAGCGGCTGAACATGCTGTACGACGCCGGGATCGGCATCGGCACCAGCCTGGACGTGGCCCGCACGGCGCAGGAACTGGCGCAGCTGGCCGTGCCGCGGTTCGCGGACTTCGTCACCGTGGACCTGTTCGACGCGGTGCTGAACGGGGAGGAGCCGAGGCCCGGGACCGCGCTGCGCCGGGCGGCCTGCAGCGGCATCCGCAAGGACGCCCCGCTCTACCCGGTGGGCGAGCGCATCCGGTTCGTGGGGGCCTCGCCGCAGGCCCGGAGCCTGACGACCGGGCAGTCCGTGGTCGCGCCGGTGCTGCGGGAGGCGCCCGGCTGGCTCGCCCAGGACCTGGAGCGCACCGGGCAGATCGTGGCCTACGGCATCCACTCCCTGATCACCGTTCCACTGCGGGCCGGCACCCTGGTCCTCGGTCTGGCCAACTTCTATCGTTCGGAGAAGCCGCAGCCGTTCGACGCCGAGGAGCTGGCCCTCGCCGAGGAACTGGTCGCGCGGGCCGCCGTGTCCATCGACAACGCCCGCCGTTACACCCGTGAGCACAGCATGGCGGTGACCCTCCAGCGCAGCCTGCTGCCGCGCTCCCTGCCCGAGCAGGGCGCCCTGGAGATCGCCTACCGGTATCTGCCGGCGCAGGCGGGGGTCGGCGGCGACTGGTTCGACGTACTGCCGCTGTCCGGCACCCGGGTGGCCATGGTGGTGGGCGACGTCGTGGGCCACGGACTGCACGCGGCGGCGACGATGGGCCGGCTGCGCACGGCGGTGCACAACTTCTCCGCGCTCGATCTGCCCCCGGACGAACTCCTCGGACTGCTGGACGAGTTGGTGGGCCGGATCGACCAGGACGAGACCCCGGCCGACGGCGCCGCCGCGGTCACCGGCGCGACCTGTCTGTACGCGGTGTACGACCCGGTGTCCCGGGTCTGCACGGTGGCCCGGGCCGGCCATCCGCCGCCCGCGCTGGTGCACCCCGACGGCCGCGTGGAGTTCCCGGACGTGCCCGCCGGTCCCCCGCTGGGCCTCGGCGGACTGCCGTTCGAGACGGCCGACCTGGAACTCGAGGAGGGCAGCCGCCTGGTCCTGTACACCGACGGCCTGGTGGAGGACCGGGACCGGGACATCGACGAGGGTCTCGAACTGCTGCGCGAAGCCCTCGGCCGGGCGCCCGGCGCCTCGCCCGAGGACACCTGCCGGGCGGTGCTCGACAGCCTCCCGAACCGGCCCAGCGACGACGTCGCGCTGATCGTGGCCCGCACCCACGTCCTCGGCGCCGGCCGGGTCGCCGAGTGGCAGGTGCCGTCGGATCCGGTGGCCGTCTCGGAGATACGGGCCTCCGTCACCCGCCGGCTGGCCGAATGGGACCTGGACGAGATGTCGTTCACGACGGAGCTGATCCTGAGCGAGCTGGTCACCAACGCCATCCGCTACGGGCGCGGGCCGATCGGCGTACGGCTGCTGCGCGACCGAACCCTGATCTGCGAGGTCTCCGACCACAGCACGACCTCCCCGCATCTGCGGTACGCGGCGACCACCGACGAGGGCGGCCGGGGCCTGTTCCTGGTCGCCCAGCTCGCCGACCGCTGGGGCACCCGCTACACCCACAACGGCAAGATCATCTGGGCGGAGCAGTCACTGCCCTGAGCGCCTGCGCGGAAATCCGTTGAGGGCGCGTCAGGCCGCGGGGGACGATCTCCGGCGTGTTCTCGCGCAGGAATCGCCGATCGGACTCCCCCGTGCGGCCGGGGAGGAACAGCCGCTCGGCGGACGGAGTTGTGGCGCCCGCGCGGGCTGTCATGGGCGGTGACAACCGGTAGGCGCCGGGGCGGTCAGCCCAGGGCACGGTCCAGGTTGAACGCGGCGCTGATGAGAGACAGGTGGGTGAACGCCTGCGGGAAGTTGCCCTGTTGCTCGCCGGTGCGGCCGATCTCCTCGGCGTACAGGCCGAGATGGTTGGCGTAGGTGAGCATCTTCTCGAAGGCCAGCCGGGCCTCGTCCAGCCGGCCGGCCCGGACCAGTGCCTCGACGTACCAGAAGGAGCAGATGGAGAAGGTGCCCTCGTCACCGCGGAGTCCGTCGGGGCTGGCCTGTGGGTCGTAGCGGTAGACGAGGGAGTCGGAGACCAGGTCCTCGGAGAGGGCGTCCAGGGTGTTCAGCCACTTGGGGTCGGTCGGCGCGATGAACTTGGCCAGCGGCATCATCAGCACCGAGGCGTCGAGCACGTCGGCACCCTCGTACTGCACGAAGGCGTTACGGCGCTCCGACCAGCCGCGGTCCATGATCCGCCGGTAGATGGCGTCCCGGGCCTGGCGCCAGCGGCGATGGTCGGCGGGCAGCCCGCGGTGGGTGGCGAGGCGGATGGCCCTTTCGATCGCGACCCAGCACATCAGCCGCGAGTACAGGAAGGTCTTGCGGCCGCCGCGGGTCTCCCACACGCCCTCGTCGGGCTGGTCCCAGTGGTCGCACACCCAGTTGACGAGCTGGCACACGTCGTCCCACTGGCCGCTGGAGATGGGCTCGGCCCACTTGTCGTAGAGGTAGATCGAGTCGATCAGGGCGCCGTAGATGTCCAGCTGGAGCTGGTCGGCGGCGGCGTTGCCGACCCGGACCGGGGCTGAGCCGAGGTGTCCCTCCAGGTGGGGCAGTTCGCGTTCGGGCAGGTCGGCACGGCCGTCGATGCCGTACATGATCTGCAGCGGGCCGGAGCCGTCGCCGCTGCCGGGGCTGATGTGTGTGGTCAGGAACTTCATGAAGGCCGCGGCCTCGCCGCTGAAGCCGAGCCTGAGCAGTGCGTAGACGGCGAAGGCCGCGTCGCGGACCCACACGTAGCGGTAGTCCCAGTTGCGCCCGCCGCCGAGTTGCTCGGGCAGGCTGGTGGTGGGCGCGGCGACGATGGCGCCGGTGGGGGCGTAGGTGAGGAGCTTGAGGGTGAGGGCGGAGCGGTGCACCATCTCGCGCCAGCGGCCCCGGTAGCGGGACTGGTGCAGCCAGCGCCGCCAGTAGGCGACGGTGGCGTTGAACTCGGCCTCGGCCTCGGCGTGGGCGCAGCCGCGGGGGGCCACCTCGGCGCCGACCTGGTCCAGGGCGAGCACCGCCGTCTCGCCCTCGCTCAGCTTGAAGTCGGCCCGCGCGTCCCGGCCGTCGCACTCCACGACGACGGTGGACGTGAGGGCGAGGGACAGCTTGGGGGACTCGAAGACGACGAGGCCGTCCAGGGTGCGCAGGGTGTGCGCGTCGGAGCCGTAGTCGAAGCGCGGGGCGATCAGGGCCCGGAAGGGCACGGTGCCGCGGACGCACACCACGCGCCGGATGAGCCGGTGCCGGCCCTCCAGGTGTGACTCCTCTCCGCTGACCGGCATGAAGTCCTGGACCTCGCCCACGCCGTCCTCGGTGAAGAACCGGGTGATCAGCACGTTGGTGTCCGGGAAGTAGAACTGCTTGGTGCGCGCCGGTACGGCGGCGGCCAGCTCGAAGCGGCCGCCGCGCTCGGCGTCGAGGATGGCCGCGAAGACGCTGGGTGCGTCGAAGGACGGGGAGCAGTACCAGTCGATCGTGCCGTTGGAGCCGACCAGGGCGACGCTGCGCAGATCGCCGATGAGACCGTGTTCGGCGATCGGCAGGTAGCGGGGGCTCCCGGACAGGTCCTGCGGGAAGGGGATCTCGGCCATCGCTCAGGCCTCCCGGTGCGGTGTGCGGGCTGCATTCCAGCTCGGGCTGCATCCCAGCTTAGGGCCCGTCTGACAATTCCCGTGGCCCGCCCTTCGGGCAGGCAGCGGCCTGTCACTCTGCATCCGGGAGGCGCCGCGGCGCCTTCCGGATGCAGGGTGCGCCGAGGCGCGGAATGGTGGGGGTGTGCCCCGTTCGGAGGCACCGGCACGGATGCGGTCATCCGGACCGAGGAGGAGGCATCATGTCGACATCCACACCCGAAGAGTCCCGTTCGCCCGACGACCACTGCACCCCGGACGCCCTGCTCCACTCCGCTCCGTCGAGGGACGTCACCGCGGAGGACCTGGTGATGGCGGCGGGCAGGGACGTCACTCCGGCGAACCTCGACTGGGCGCGCCGCAAGCTGGAGACCGAGGGCCGGGCAGCCGTGGAGAAGCTGCTGCCCTAGGGCGGTCCGGGAAACCCGAGCACACCAACGGGGAGGCGCCGGGCAGGGGCGGGCCGGCCTTACGGCAGCGTGCCCGCCCGGCGCCCGTGCTGCCCGCGCATCGGACCGTACGGTCGTCGCGAAGCCGTATGTCAGCAGTCGCGCAGGTGTGCCGTGCCGCTGCGTCCTTGGGCGGCGGCGAGGAGCAGCGCGGCGAGGGCGGTCAGGGCGGTGCCCTGCCAGCCGAGGGTGCTCAGCAGGGGTGCGGCGAGGCCGGTGCCGACGGCGCCGACCGTGAAGTACAGCACGAGATAGACGCTGCTGAGGCTGCCGGAGTGTTGGGGATCGAGGGCGATGATCCGGCTCTGGTTGGCGGCCTGGGCGGCGAAGCAGCCGGCGTCGCAGAGCGCGAGTCCGGCTGCCGTGACCAACGGGGTGTTCAAGCCGGTGACCAGGAGGGCGACCCCGGCCGCGGCGGCCACCATGGAGACGGTGATCACGGCGCGGGGACCGTACCGGTCGGCGAGGCGTCCGGTGACCGGGAGCGCGGCGAAGCCGAGGAGTCCGGCCAGGCTGTACAGGCCGATGGTGGTCGGGTCGAGGGAGTAGGGCGGCTGGGCGAGGGCAAGAGCGAGGGCGACCCAGACGAGGTTGAAGGCGAAGTACCACAGCCCGCCGGTGGCCACCGCTCGGCGCAGCTGCGGGTGGCGGCGAAGGAGCGGGGGAAGTGCGCCGAGGGTGGCGCGGTAGCCGCGGCGGGATTGCGGCCGCTGCCGGGGCAGGAGCGTGGCGGCGGCGATCGCACCGAGCAGGGCGAGGGCGGCGAAGACGAGGAGCATCCGCCGCCAGCCGAGGACGTCGGCGAGGGTTCCCCCCGCCAGGCGGCTGAGCAGGATACCGGCCGACATGCCGGGGGCCACGGTGGCGACGCCGGTTCCCCGGCCCCGGGGCGGGGCGTGCCGGCCGGCGATGCTGCCGGCCTGGGCCGCGACACTGGCGGCCGCGCCGATGAGCAGGTAGGCGGCCAGGAGCGCGACCGCGCCGGGTGCCTCCGCGGCGAGTGTGAGGGCGGCGGCCAGGGCGGTGAGTTGTGCGGCCATCAGGCGGTTGGGGGCCAGGTGGTCGGTGAGCGGGAGCAGGAGGGCGAAGCCGGTCATGCAGCCGGCGAGCGCGGCGGTCGGTACGAGGCCGATCACCGAGAGGGGGACGCCCAGGTCGGCCGCGACCGCGGTGAGCGCGGGCTGCAGGGCGTAGTTGTTCGCGATCGCCGTCCCGGCTATGGCGGCGAGGAGGAACCCGCCCCCTCGGGGAAGGGGGCGGGTCACGGCTGTGCGCCGCGGGTGAGGACGACGGCGTACCGGCACTCGGCGTCGGTGGTGTTGGCGAAGACGCGCTCGGCGGGCTCGCCGAGTTCGATGGTGTCGCCCGCGTCGAGTTCGTGGACCGTGTCACCGTCGTGGAAGGTCAGGTGGCCGTCGAGGACCCAGACGACCTGTCGCACGAAGGCGAAGGCCGCGGCCGGATACGGCACACGGGCACCGGCGGGCAGGCGGATCTCGGCGATCTCCGCGGGGAAGTGCGGGCCGGTGATCTGGCGGCGCCGGTAGCCGGTGCCGGGGTCGCGCCACTCGGGCGCGTCGCCCCGGCGGCGCACTCCCGCGATGCCGTCCGTGCCGTCCCGCGTTCCTTCGTCGTCCCGGGTTCCTTCGGCGAGGGCGAGCAAGGAGGCGACGCTGAGCTGGAAGGCGGCGGACAGCTTGCCGAGGACGACGGCGGTGGGGCTGCTCTCGCCGCGCTCGATCCTGCTGATCATGGCCTGGGAGACCCCGGAGGCGTCCGCGAGCTGGGCCAGGGTCCAGCGGCGGCGTTCCCGTTCGGTGCGGACTCGGGCGGCGATCTGCCCCACCAGAGGATCTACTATGTTGGACATGGATCCAATATACGAGAGAAGCCGGGCCGTGACGGTACGTCCGGCACATTCCGGCGACGCGGAGGCGATCCGCGCGATCCGCAACCACGCGGTCGAGCACTCGACGGCCCTGTGGACGCAGGCCCCGCAGTCCCCCGCCGAGGGGGCGGCCTGGCTGGCCGCTCACCTGGAGCGAGGCTCGGCGTTCGTGGCCGAGGCGGAGGGCGAGGTGGCCGGGTTCGCGGTGTTCGGCCCGTGGCGGAGCCTGGACGGGTACCGCCACACGGTGGAGGACTCGGTCTACGTCCGCGAGGGCCGGCACGGACTCGGCATCGGCTCCGCGCTGCTCGCCGCCCTCATCGCCGCTGCCCGTGAGGCGGGCCACCACGTCGTCATCGCCGGCATCGAAGCCGGCAACACCGCGTCGATCCGGCTGCACGAGCGGTTCGGGTTCCACCACGTCGGAACCGTGCCGGAGGTCGGCACCAAGTTCGGCCGGCGGCTCGACCTGACCATCATGAGGCTGCCCCTGACCTGAGCCGGCGGCGGCCGCCACAGACGGGGCTGAACGCCCACCCCGGAGGCAGGCGCTCAGCTCGACGGACAGGACACCCGGGCGCGGCCCATGGCTCCCTGCCTGGCGGCAGGGAGGTTGTAGTGGCGCGCCAGGTTGCGACGCGGCAGCCGGAAGGTGTTCTCAGCGCGTCGGGTCCGGGCAGCCGGTGGCCTGCGACGGCCGTGCGCCGGTCGGCGACGCTCCTGGCCGCCCGGCGGCGGCGCGGGCCTTCCGTGCAGTGCCCGGTGGCTGTCAGACTCCGGAAGATGCCCGACTTCGACATGCTCGTCATCGGATCCGGACCCGGCGGGCAGAAGGCCGCCATCGCCGCGGCCAAGCTCGGCCGCCGGGTCGCCGTCGTCGACCGCCCCGACATGCTCGGCGGGGTCTCCCTGCACACCGGCACCGTCCCGTCCAAGACCCTGCGCGAGGCCGTGCTGTACCTGACCGGCCTCACCCAGCGCGACCTGTACGGGCAGAGCTACCGGCTCAAGGAGGACATCACCGTCGCCGACCTCACCGCGCGCACCCGGCACGTGGTCGGCCGGGAGGTGGACGTCGTCCGCAGCCAGCTCTCCCGCAACCACGTGGCCCTCTACTCGGGCACCGGCCGGTTCACCGACCCGCACACCGTCGCCCTGCGCGACGAGGTCACCGGTCACGAACGGCTGCTGAGCGCCGAGCACATCGTCATCGCCACCGGCACCCGGCCGGCCCGCCCGGACAGCGTGGCGTTCGACGGGCGCACGATCATGGACTCGGACAACGTGCTCTCCCTGGAGCGGGTGCCGCGCTCGATGGTGATCGTGGGCGCCGGCGTGATCGGCATGGAGTACGCCTCGATGTTCGCCGCGCTCGGCAGCAAGGTGACGGTCGTGGAGAAGCGGCCCGGGATGCTGGATCTGTGCGACGTGGAGGTCGTGGAGTCGCTCAAGTACCACCTGCGGGACCTCGCCGTCACCTTCCGGTTCGGGGAGACCGTCGCCGCCGTCGAGCGCCATGCGCGGGGCACGCTGACCGTGCTGGAGAGCGGCAAGAAGATCCCTGCCGACACGGTGATGTACTCGGCCGGCCGTCAGGGCCTGACCGCCGGGCTCGACCTGGACCGGGCGGGGCTGAGGGCGGACGCGCGCGGCCGGATCGAGGTGGACGAGCACTACCGCACCCAGGTGCCGCACATCTACGCCGTCGGTGACGTCATCGGCTTCCCGGCGCTCGCGGCGACCTCCATGGAGCAGGGCCGGGCGGCGGCGTACCACGCGTGCGGGGAGCGGGTCGGGCAGATGCACCACCTCCAGCCGATCGGGATCTACACGATTCCGGAGATCAGCTTCGTCGGCCGGACCGAGGACCAACTCACCGAGGACTGCGTCCCGTTCGAGGTGGGCGTAGCCCGCTACCGGGAACTGGCCCGGGGCCAGATCATCGGGGACTCGCACGGCATGCTGAAGCTGCTGGTCTCCCCGGTGGACCGCACCCTGCTCGGTGTGCACTGCTTCGGCACCGGCGCCACCGAGCTGATTCACATCGGCCAGTCGGTGATGGGCTGCGGCGGCACGGTTGACTATCTGGTGGACGCGGTCTTCAACTACCCGACGCTGGCGGAGTCGTACAAGGTGGCCGCCCTGGACGCGACGAACCGCCTGCGCCAGATCGAACATCTCGCCGACTGAGCGGTGTCGGAACAGGTCAGCGGACGTTACCGGTTGGTCATCTTGAAAGGTCAATGAGTGACGCTATAGTCACACCCACACACGGTGACCGTCCGCCGACGCTCGGCAGCACGGTGTGTCCATCCACCCCCGTTCTTCCTGACCGGCTCATGACCCGAGGCCATCCCTTTTCGGGTACGAGGCGGGTCCACCCCCCACCTGCACGCCGTAGGGCCGGGCGCCCGTGCGCCGTGCACAACCGGAAAGCGGCACGACCATGAGCAACAACAGGGGCAGAGGACTGCAGGCCAATGTCCTCGGCACGTTCGACACCGTGGTGATGGCGGTGGCCGGCAGCGCACCGGCGTACTCGCTCGCCGCGACCACCGCCGTCCTCGTCGGCGCGGTGGGACTGGCCAGCCCGGCCGCCCTGCTGTACTGCGCGATACCCATGCTGGGCATCGCCCTGGCGTTCAGCTACCTCAGCCGGATCGACGTCAACGCGGGCGCCAGCTACTCCTGGGTGGGCCGTACCCTTCACCCGTTCCTGGGCTTCATCAGCGGCTGGGCGCTGGTGATCTCCGCGACCATCTTCATGGTGGCCGGTTCGCTGCCCGCCGGGTCGATGACGCTGGCCCTCTTCGACGAGAAACTCGCGGACAACACGGCGCTGTCCACGGTGGTCGGCGCGGTGTGGTTCCTCGTCATGCTGGGCGTGGTGCTCGGCGGGGCCCGGCTCACCGTCCGCGCCCAGCTGCTCATGTCCGGTGTGGAGCTGGGCATTCTGGCGCTGTTCGCGGTGCTCGCCGTCTTCCACACGCACAACGCCCGCGCCTTCGACTGGTCCTGGCTGGGCTTCTCCCACTTCGACGGCATGGGCGGGTTCGCGTCCGGCGCGCTGCTCGCCGCGTTCTACTACTGGGGTTGGGACGTCACCAGCAACCTCAGCGAGGAGACCCGAAACAGCCGTCGTACGACCGGACTCGCCGGCCTGATCGGGGTCGGGATCGTCTTCCTGCTGTTCGAGGTGTTCACCATCGCCGTGAACGTCATCCTGACCTCGAAGCAGATCGAGGAGAACGACGCCAACGTGCTCGCGGCGCTGGGCGAGGAGATCTGGCCGGGCTGGGGCGGCAAGCTGCTCATCGTGTCCGTGATGCTGTCCACCATCGCCACGCTGGAGACCACGCTCATCCAGGTCACGCGCTCGCTGTTCGCGATGGGCCGGGACCGTACGATGCCGACCGCGCTGGGCCGGGTGCACCGTGCCTGGAACACGCCGTGGGTGGCGATCGTGGTGGTCGGCGCGGTGGCGCTGGCGATGTTCATCGCCGCCAACGCGCTCGGCTCGGTGGGCGAGATCCTCGCCGACGCGATCTCGGCGATCGGCCTGCAGATCGCCGTCTACTACGGCCTCGCCGGTCTCGCGGTGGTCGTCGCCTACCGCAAGATGCTGCTGAAGTCGCCGGCCAACTTCCTGCTCGGCGGGCTGTGGCCGCTGTTCGGCGCCGTGTTCATGTTCTGGATCTTCGTCGAGTCGCTGGGCGAGCTGAGCGGCGCCGCGATCGCGATCGGCATCGGCGGACTGGCCGTCGGGCTCGTCCCGATGCTCTGGTACTGGGGGCAGGGCAGCGACTACTACCGGCCCGCGAAGCTGGACGCGACCCGCGCCGTGGAGGCGGAGTACGTTCCCGACGGCGCCGGTGTGCCGTCACAGCCGCACGAGGGTCTCGCCACCGACTTCTGAGGGAGATCCCGATGGCGCGAGACCGTTTCACGCCCGATTTCGACCCCGACTGCGGGGACGCGCGGCTCACCTCCGCCCGGCAGGACATCGTCATCGGCCGCTGGCAGGGCCTCAGGGACCTGCTGTGGGTCACCGGCGAGGACCGGACGCTGCGCGGCCACCGGGTACGGCTGCTGGCGCAGGCCTGCGCGGGCAGTTCGACGGTGGAGTCGTGGCTGGCCGCCGAGCCCGGCAACGCGGACGCGCAGGTGCTGCGCGCGGCGACGGAGACGGCCCGGGCCTTCCACCTGGCCATCTCCGCCGGGCGGGGTGTGCCGATCGACCGGGACCGCATCGACACCGCGGTCCTGGCCTGTCTGCACGCCACCGAGGCCTGCCCCGAGGACCCGACCCCGTGGGTGTCGCTGATCTCCGTCGCCCGGCTGTATCCGACAGGGGTACGGCGCCAGGAACTGGCCCGCTGGTGGGACGAGTTGCACCGGCGGGACCCCTTCAGCGTGGAGGGCCACCTGCAGGTCCTCCACTACTACTCGGCCCGCTGGCACGGCACGCACGGCCTGATGTACGACTTCGCCCGGGACGCGGCCGGGGTGGCACCGCCCGGCTGCCCGCTGCCGGTGCTGGTCCAGTACGCCCGGGTCGAGGAGTACCGCTACGCCCTCGACGCCGCCCGCGGCCGGCAGGGCTCGGTCGGCCTCGGCCAGCACTGGGACCACGACGGCGCGGTCAACGACGTACGGCGCACCTGGGAGCGCTGGGTGCGGGCCCGCCCGGACAGCAATCCGGCCCCGACCGAGCTGCGCGACCTCAACCACCTGGCGCACGCGGCCTGTCTGGCCGGCACGGCGGACGTCGCCGCGTCCCTGCTCCGCCTGCTCGGCCGCCGCGCCACCCGCACCCCGTGGTCGTTCACGGGCGATCCGGCCCAGCAACTGACGAAGTGGCGCAAGGAGCTGGGGGTGCGGACCTGAAGGCTGTCCCGTAAGTGATGTCGGCCTCTCGGGCATACTGACGGTCGTTGCCGCGGTGGCGCGGCTCTGGAATGGGGGCCGAGTGCCTGAGTTGCGCTGCGAAGCGGTTCGCTGGGTGGACGATGAGCCGTTCCCCGGCATCGTGGAGGTCCGGTTCATCGATGCAACGGGACACTGCTGGTCCTTGATCGACAAGTGTGCGATCTTTGCCCAGCTTGGTGAGCTGACCCCTGACTCGACCTACCCGGTCGAGGTCACGGTGGCGTGTGTGGTCCAGGGCGATGCCGTGGGGACAGTCGGCGACGAGATCGTGACGGTCTCCACCTCGCCCGACAGCGTCGCGACGCTGGACGGGCAGGATACTTTCACCGTGAGGCGAAGCCAGCTCTTCCAATGAGGGCGAGGTTGTGCAGCCTGGCTATGCCGAGCATGGCCGTGTTGTGTTCCTGCTTCCAGCAGCGCCTCCGTCGTGACCATCTCCGTAGGTGTGCCAGGCCACCGCGCGTCGCCATGCCCAGCGGTCGGGCGAATTTTCTGTGGCCGGAGAGCAACATGATGAGTTGAGACATCTATCCCGTTGCGCGAAGCGGCATTTCATGGCCTGCTTCAGAGGCCGGTAGCGTCGGATTCATGGAGAGGAGTTTTCAGACGGCCGAGGAGTTGGCGGCCGCGTTGCATGCCGGTGAAGTGACCTCGGCGGAACTGACCGATGAGGCGATTGCCCGTATCGAGCGCGACGACAAGGTGATCAACGCGATCTGCGTGCCGGACTTCGACCGTGCGCGGGCCGCCGCGCGCGGTGCCGACCAGGCGCGCGCCCGCGGCGAGGTCCGGCCGCTGCTCGGTATTCCGGTGACGGTCAAAGAGTCCTACAACATGGCCGGGCTGCCCACGACCTGGGGCATGCCGCAACACCGGGACCATGTGCCGGCCGAGGACGCGGTACAGGTGTCGCGGCTCAAGGCCGCGGGCGCGGTGGTGCTGGGTAAGACCAATGTGCCCTTGGGGCTGCAAGATATCCAGAGCTTCAACGAGATCTACGGCACCACTAACAATCCGTGGGATCACGATCGCACGCCGGGCGGATCCTCCGGCGGATCAGCGGCGGCCCTGGCGTCCGGATTCTGCGCGCTGTCCATCGGCTCCGACCTCGCCGGTTCGCTGCGCACCCCCGCGCATTTCTGCGGCATCTATGCGCACAAGCCGACACTCGGACTGGCGGCAACCCGCGGCATGGTCGCGCCGTCGGTACCGCCATTGCCGGTCGACCTCGACCTCGCCGTCGTCGGTCCGATGGCGCGCAGTGCCCGCGACCTCACGCTCCTGCTCGACGTCATGGCCGGACCGGACCCGCTCACGCTCGGCAAGGCGCACGACTTGACGCTGCCGCCCGCGCGCCACGAGCGGCTCGGCGACTTCCGGGTCTTGGTCGTCGACGAGCATCCGCTCATTCCGACCGGGTCCGCTGTGCAGGCGGGCGTGAACCGGGTGGCCGACGCGCTTGCCGACGGCGGCGCCCGCGTCGAACGGCACACTCCGCTGCTGCCCGATCTGACCGAAGCCGCCATGCTTTACACGCAGTTACTGTTTTCGGGCTCTGTCGCACGTTTTCCCGTCGACTCCTACGAGCAGCTGCGGACCCGCGCCGCCGGACTGAGCGCAGACGACCGGAGTCTCGACGCGGCGCGGCTGCGCGGGATGGTGCTCAGCCACCGCGACTGGATCGAGGCCAACAACCGTCGCGAGCTCCACCGTCACGGCTGGCGGCAGCTCTTCGCCGAGTTCGATGCCGTGGTGTGTCCCATCACGCCGACTCCCGCTTTCCCGCACGACCACAACCCCAATCCGCTGGAACGCCGGATCGACATCGACGGCGTCGAGTACCCGTACTTCGACCAGCTCGTCTGGGCTGGTCTGGCCACCATGCCTGGCCTGCCCGCCACCGCCATACCAGCGGGCCGGGCCTCCGATGGCCTGCCGATGGGGGTGCAGCTCATCGGTCCGATGTTCGAGGACCGCACCCCGCTGCGGCTGGCCGAACTGCTCGAGCAGAAGATCGGCGGCTTCCAGGCACCGAGGTAGGGCGTACTAGCGGGTGTCCGTCGAGGATGAGGTGCGGATGACGAGCGAGGGATGGGGCCTGGTCCTGACGCTCGCGGCCTGGCACGCGGGACCGGCCATGCCGGCTGTCCAGTCGCCTCGACAGCCGGATCGTGTTCGCATCGGACGCGAAGGCTTCGCGTCCGATGCGAACACCGAAGCCACGGCCCCTTTCTGGTGTATTCGGTTCCCATTCCGGACCGAAGTGCCCGAGGACCGCGCCGACGACGTCACTGCCGCGCTCGCGCTGCTCCAGGTCGCCCGTGACGACCTGGAGACCCTGGAAGCTGCGCTGCTGAGGCGCTGTGACCATCCGCCGTGCAGGTCAGGGGTGCTGGTGTTGAGGCTGATGGTGCTGCCGTGGAGGGTGCCGGTGGTGGCGGGGTCAGGATCGTGGGTGGGCAGGCCGACGCCCATGAGGAGCAGCACGGTCAGGGTCATGGCGGCGAGCAGCCAGGTGAAGGCGCGGGGAGGCGCGCAGGCCGTAGCCGGCCAGCGGCCAGTACCCCCACAGCAGGCGGCGTTCGCCTTTGTGTCGGGTACCGGGCGGACCTCGGCAGGGATGTGCTGCAGGCTGGCGGGTTCGGCCAGCCGCCGGCGTCGCTCCGCCCGTGGCTCCTGCCTGATACGCGCCGCATCGAGGTCCTGCACGCTGCGGAGGCTCGCGAGTTCGAATCGGTTCCGGGCACGGTGCTGGCGGTGACGAGCAGCAGGACCTCGGCGGGGGCAGACGACTCCATGGCGGCAGCCTACGAAGGGGGAAGGCGGGGCATGTCCCGAACGGTCGCGGGGTTGCCTCACGTGAGGCAACCGCGCGACCACTTCCCCGATTACCCGCCGAGCCCTGACGTGGGGAACTGCTGTGCCGGAACGTAGTGGCGGGCGAGGCCGGCATCCCGGTCATGGCGGCGGTGGGCCTCGGGGTCGCCGTACTTCGCGAGAAGCCGACGGCCGGAGACGATGTCCCGGATGAAAGTGAGCAAGGACTTCATGCGCGTTCTCCCCATAAGCGCTTGTGCCTGTCAGGGAGTATGCGCCTGCTGCCCGGGAGGTACGCCCGATTTGAGCGAGCCTTGAGCCTGGTGTGACGACCGAGCCGCCGAAGGGCGATGGCCTCCGAATGCAGAGGAATCCTGGTGAGGGCTGATCACCGGGGCCTCATTTGCGAGGCTTCGCCCATGCAGAGCATCTACTGGTTCGACTTCCGCGGGCTCAGCCCATTGAAGGGCCATCCAGACGAAGCCCTGCAGCTCGCGGTGGCGTTTCTCGCGAACAGCCAGGAGAGCAATGGGCTCCTGATCGTGCCGTACAACTCTGTGCAGTACCTCACCTCGCGTGATGTGGGAGAGCAGTTGTTGGGCTGCTGGCCCATCCTCGTCGACCTTGAACGCGGAGACGTGCGGTCCGGGACCCTGGACGAGCGGCATCTGTGGAGGAACCCGAACTCCTGACCAAGCTGTGGCTGTGCGTGCTGAAGCACCCAGGGCTCATTCAGGGCGCGTCCCGAGCCGCTCGGTCAGGAAGGCGATGATCTGGTTACGGGCCTGCATGGTGGGGTGACCGTCCTGGTCGACGAGGTGCGCCGTGACGACGCTGTGGGCGCAACCGACAACGTCACGGAAGAAGGGCGGAGGGTTCGTGTTCGCCGTCTCGCCTTTGAGCACGCGGCCGTCGAATGCGTCCCCGAGCAGCGCCCGGTAGGCCGCGAACCGCTGGCCGGTGCACCACCTGTCGTTGTCGAAACGGTAGGCGAGAACCTTCAGTCCGTCTCGCGCTACGCGTTCAGCAACGGCGGCAGCGTCTTCTTCGCTGATCTCCAGACCGCCGGGGTCGTCGAGCGGGAGCGACGGATGGTTGACAACTGGTGCGATGACAGCGGGTTCGAGCGCCATGGTCAAGGCGAAGTTGCCGGTGAAGCACAGACCGACGGCGCCGACGCCGGGCCCGCCACGCTCGGCGTGCGCCAGGCGAGCAAGGCCGCGCAGCCATGTCACGACGGGGCTGGTGCCGCCACCGGCAAACGCTCGGAACTCGGCGCTGACGCACGCGCGTCGAACGATGGTCTCGCCTGCCCCGGCGAGCGGATAGGCACCGTCGACACCGAAGAGGGAGGGCAGGTACACGGAGAAGCCGGCCTCGCGCACCCAACGCGCGAACCGAGCGACGTCGGGGCTGATGCCCGGCATCTCGGGCATGAGGACGACTGCCGGTCCCGACCCGGCAACGTACACGGTCTTGTCCACGTCATCGACGCTGACGACTCTCCGCGAGAAGTCGTCCAAGGGGTCGTTCTGTCCTGGCCTGATGGTCATGACGAAGATGATGATCAGTGCCCGCCCTCCTTGAGAAGCGGCGGGATCGCCATGTGTCCCGGTAATATCGCCACCCGTTCACAGGCACCGGAGGGGTCGCATGAGTCCGCTGAGAATCGGTGTGCTGGCCTACCCCGGCTGCTTTGCGTCGGAGGTATTCGGAGTCCCCGACCTCCTGGCCATGGCAACGCACGTCGCCGCGGCCCAAGGATCGGTTCGGTCGGCCTACGAGGCGTCGGTCATCTCGCCCCGTCGGCGTGTGGTCGCGTCCGGCGGCTCGGTCCTCGACGTCTCGCCGGTCCGCCCGGTAGACGTCCTGATCGTGCCGGGCTTCGAGCTTGCGCCCACGCTCGATCTCGACACGACACTCGCGGAGCTGGGACCGGAAGCGGCGTCGATCCGCTCGCAGGCAGCCTCCGGGACCGCTGTCGTATCGATCTGCGTGGGCGCCTTCCTGGTCGCTGAAGCCGGCCTGCTTCGGGGGCGCGAGGCGACCACGTCCTGGTTGTTCGCGGATCGGTTCGCCCGCCGGTACACCGACGTGCGGCTCCGTCCGGAGAACCTGGTCGTGACCGACCGGGGGGTGACGACCACTGCGGCCTTCAGTGCCATGTACGACTTCGCGCTGCGGTTCATCCGCGAGCACGACGGCCCCCGCGTCGCGCGAAGCACCGCGCGTATCGCGCTTGTTGACGATGCACGTTCCACGCAGGCTCCCTATGTCGACCCGGGGCTCATACCCGCCGCCGGCAAGGAGTTCTCGCTCAGCGTCAAGCGGTGGCTCGACCAGAACCTCAGTGCTCGCTATGACCTGACCGCCCTCGCCCAGGAGTTCCACGTCAGCACGAGAACCATGCTCCGTCGCTTCGGCGACGAAGCGGGCGAGACGCCACTCGCGTACCTGCAGACGGCCCGGGTACGTCGAGCCATACATCTGCTGGAGACGACCGACAGGACCGTGGCAAGCATCGCTGCCGACGTCGGGTACCGCGACCCTGGCACATTCGGCGGCATCTTTGCCAGACACACGGGACAGCGGCCGAGGGAGTACCGCGCGAAATTCCATCGCCGCTGCGACCTCCACGAATCAACCCCGCGAACACAGGCGTGAGACCCGACCGCGACGGCGACAGGCCCTGGCCAGGGCCGGACCGGCGTCAGGCGCGGCTGCGGGTGAGGACGAGTCCGGCTGCGGCCGCTCCGGCCAGGGCCCAGCAGAGCATGCCGGCCGCCATGTAGCCGAAGACGGTGCAGGTGACGAACGACAGGGCCGCGAGGGTGGCCAGGACGGCACAGGTGCGGGGCAGGCCGCCGGCCGTCCAGGCCTCCTTGAGGAACTCGTTGGTGCGCCAGGCATGTGCCGCGACGAGCACCACGGCCACGATCATGACGGTGGCGAGGACCGGGGCGAGACCGGACGTCCGGTGGAACACCGTGGGACGCTCCGGCCCCTTCAACTCCAGCAGATGGTGAATCCCCTTGATCGCGGTCACCGGGCCCACCACCGCGAACACGCCTCCGGCCAGTCGGCTCGGCCAGATCTTCCCGCCGTTGCCCCGCCGCAGCGCGATCCACTCGAGGATGCCGCGCGGATTGATCAGCGCCACCCAGCCCACAGCGGTGGCGCCCAGCCCCCATGTCAGGTCGAACAGTGCCGAGTCCGGCGCCGACATCTGCTGCGACGCGAGTGTGTACATCCCTGGTCCCTCCCGAAGCGCCGGCAGCGGAACACGCCGGCAGCGCAGTGTGACGCCGCACGGGAGCCGTGCACCATGGGTGACGTGGGGATTTGATGCGATCTTGACTGGGCGCTAGTCCGCGGACCCCTCCGCCAGGCCCGCCGTCCACTTCTCCTCGATGCGGCCCGCCTTCCACACCAGCAGGGCGATCACCCAGGTGACGAAGAACAGGCCGACGATGACGAAGCCGACCGTGTTGAGGTCGAGGCCCGAGATCCAGTCCCAGAACGCGCCGTGCAGGTCGAGCTTCTCGGCGAGCAGGCCGAGGAGTTCGACGGTGCCGATGAGGAGGGCGACGGCGACGGACAGGCCGGTGATGGTGAGGTTGTAGTAGACCTTGCGGACCGGCTTGGAGAACGCCCAGCCGTAGGCGAAGTTCATGAACGTGCCGTCGATGGTGTCCAGCAGCGACATGCCCGCCGCGAAGAGGACGGGGAGGCAGAGGATCGCGTACCAGGGCAGGCCCGAGGCGGCGCCCGAACCGGCGAGGACCAGCAGGGCGATCTCCGTCGCCGTGTCGAAGCCGAGGCCGAACAGCAGGCCCAGCGGGTACATCTGCCACGGCTTGGTGATCGACCCCGTGACCCGGCCGAGGAGGCGGTTCATGAAGCCGCGGTTGTTCAGCTGCGCCTCCAGGGCGGCCTCGTCGAACCGGCCGGAGCGCATCTGCCGGAACACCTTCCAGATGCCGGCCAGGATGACGAGGTTGATCCCGGCGATGAGGTAGAGGAAGGTGCCGGAGACCGTCGTACCGATCAGGCCGGTGACCTCGTGCAGCCGGGAGTTGTCGTCGCGGACCGGTCCGGCCAGGGCCTTCAGGCCGAGGGAGAGCAGCAGGGTCAGGCCGAAGACGATGCTGGAGTGGCCGAGCGAGAACCAGAAGCCGACCGACAGCGGGCGCTGCCCCTCCCCCATCAGCTTGCGGGTGGTGTTGTCGATCGCCGCGATGTGGTCGGCGTCGAAGGCGTGGCGCATGCCCAGCGTGTAGGCGCTCACGCCGATGCCGATGCCGAACGTGTCGGTGCCGACGCTGTAGTGCTCCGGGGTGACGATCCCGACCAGCGTGCCCCAGCCGATCACGTGCAGCGCGAGCACGAAGGCGGCCATGCCGCCGACCCTGGTCCACTCCTGCCGCGTCATGGAGCCACGGACGCGGTGCCAGGCCGAACGCGGGGCGTCGGCCCGGGCGGGGAGGGACGGAGCGGAACCAGGGGCGGCCGTCATAGGGAGGGTGTTTCCTTCGGTGGTGGTGCGGCTACGGCTGCGGTGCACAGCCTTGTGCCATCCTCCCGCAGTTGCAATTCATGTGCAGTAAAGGTCGCGGCAGGCCTTTCCCATGGGGAGGGAAAGGCCGTGGCCGAGGGGGCGCGTCAGGCGGAGAGCAGGCCGCGGCCGAGCCAGTCCTGTGCGTCGCGCACGCCGGGCAGCGCGAAGAAGTAGCCGCCTCCTGTCGGGGAGATGTAGTCGACCAGGGGTTCGTCGATCAGCCGGGTCTGTACGGCCTCGAACTGGCGCTTGACGTCCTGCTGGTAGCAGCAGAAGGCCAGGCCCATGTCGAGGTTGCCGGCCTTGTCCACGCCCCGGTCGTAGTTGTAGCCGCGGCGCAGGATGCGGGAGCTGTCGGTCTTCGCGGTGCGCGGGTTGGCCAGGCGGATGTGTGCGTCCACCGGGATCGCGGTGCCGTGCGGGTCCTTGGTGTAGTCGGGGATGTCGGTCTCCTTGGCGCCGTCGAGCGGGGCGCCGGTGTCCTTGCGGCGGCCGAACATCTTCTCCTGCTCGGTCAGCGAGACGCGGTCCCAGAACTCCACGAGCATCCGGATGATCCGGATCACCTGGTAGCTGCCGCCCTTGGCCCAGGCCGGCTCGCCCTGCCCGTCGCCGACCCAGATCAGCCGGTCGGTCTCGCGGGCCGAGGTGACGTCCGGGTTGGCGATGCCGTCCTTGAAGCCGAGCAGGTTGCGCTGGGCTCCGGTGGGGCGCGGGGCGTTCTGGAAGCCGTCGATGCGCCACTTGATCTGCATGGCGCCGCGGGTGTGCCGGGCGATGTCGCGCAGGGCGTGCAGCACGGTGTCCTTGCTGCCCGCGCACAGCTGGAGGGACAGGTCGCCGTGGCACTCGGTCGCGTTCAGGTTGTCGTTCGGGAAGGTCCGCATCGGGGTCAGCCGGACGGGCCTGGCCTTTGCGAGGCCGTAGCGGTCGTCGAAGAGGGAGGCGCCGACGCCGACCGTGACGGTCAGGGCGTCCGAGGGCACCTCCGGGCCGAGGATGCCGTTGTCGGAGGGCGGCGCGCCGACGCCCAGGTCGGCGGGGGTGCCGCCGGAGGTGAGGAGGCGGGCCCGTTCGGTGATCGTCCGCAGCAGGTCGGCGAGACCCTTGCGGTCATCGGCGATGACGTCGAAGGAGACGAAGGTGGCCGCGGCCGGCGCCGGGGTGACGATGCCGGCCTGGTGGGCGCCGTGGAAGGGGACCTTCGCGCCGCTGTCCGCGCCCGCGTCCTGCGCCTGGGCCGTGCCACCGCTCTCGGCGAGCGCGAAGCCGCCGCCGGCCAGGACCGCGCCGGCGGCTCCTGCGCCCAGCGCGGTCCGCACGAAGGAGCGGCGGGCCGGGCAGGCGGGGGTGTCGGCAGAGGACATCGGAGGGTTCCCTTCGGGGTGCTCGGTGATCATCAGGCGGACTTACGGATCTCGAGGAGGTCCGGGACCGGGGCGAGGTCTTCCAGCAGCTGGCCGGTGGCGCCGTTGACGCGCTGCCGGTCGGTGGCGGCGAGCTGGCCGACCGGGGTCCAGCGGGTGCCGTCGTGGGCCGCGTCCAGGAGCTTCTGGAGCCGGGCGATGTCCGCGTCGACCGTCGGGAGCATCCGGGGTGCGCGGCTGCTCAGCAGCGGCCGGAGGACGGTGAGCAGTTCGCGGGTGCCGGCGAGGTTGGCGTCGGCGGTGGCGAGGTTGGTGCCGCTGCCCTGGTCGGTGTCGCCGGTCAGCTCGAACTGGAGGGTGTTCTCCAGGATCTCGTGGGCGCGCAGCGGCAGGTCGCCGGGGTCGAACGCCTGGGCCGGGAAGGCCTTCCGCAGTCCCTCGGCCGCATCGGCGAGCTGCCGGGCGGGCCCGCGCAGGTCCTTGGCCGGCTCCCCGTGCCACAGACCGTGCTCCAGGCGCAGGAAGCCGGTGAAGTCCTTGTCCTGTGCGCCGTTCGGCAGTCCGTCGGGCCGCCCGTCGATCTTCTGGTCGAAGTCCTCGAAGGTGCCGTAGGCGGCGCCGAGGGACGCGTAGGTGCGGTGTGCGGTCAGCCAGTCGGTGCGGGCGCGGTCGAGGTGGCCGCCCGCGATGTCGTCGTCGAGGGTGCGGGTCTGGGTGACCAGCGTGGCCAGGCCCTGCTCGACGTAGGTCCTGTACGCCTTCAGGGGGGCGGCGAGGTCCTGTGCGGAGACGGGGTCGACCGGCTTGGCCGCTCCGCCGCCGCTGACCCGTACCGCCTTGGACGTGACGGCCTTGCCGTCGGTGGGGACGCAGCGCCAGGCGTAGGTGCCGCCGGCGACGGTGGCGACCAGATCGCGGGTGGTGCCGGGGGCCAGGCCCTCGATCTCGCCGTAGACCGCGCCGGTCGACGGGTCGATCAGGTACACCTCGGAGGTCTTGCCGCCGCTGTTGTGCATCTGGAAGGTCTGCCGGCCGGGCTCGGGGGCGGTGAAGCCCTTGCCGCACTCGGTCTCGGAGACGGCGACGGTCTGGTCGCCGGCGGGCTTGGGCCGGGCGAGGGCGACGACGAGTCCGGCGAGCACGGCGGGTACGGCGACCACGGCGGCCGGGATCACCCACACGGGCCGGCGCCGCTGCGGGCGGGCCGCCTTCGGCTCGGGCGCGGGCCGCTCCGCGGCCGGCTTCGGGGTGGTGTCGCGGACCCCGCGGACGAACAGGGTCATCACCACGACGAGGTAGGCGACGTAGGTCACGACCTGCAGCCAGGTCATGGTCGGGGTCAGGTTGAACACGCCCTGGACCAGCGTGCTGTACCAGGAGCCTGCGTCGACACCGCCGGCCAGGTCGACCGCGTAGGCGGTGCCGCCGGGCAGCACCCCGCCCTCCTGGAGGTCGCGCAGGCCGTAGCCGAGGACTCCGGCCGCGATGACGATGAGGACCGCGCCGGTGGCGGTGAAGAACCTGGTCAGGTTGATCTTCAGGACCCGGCGGTACAGGCCCCAGCACAGGCCCGCCGCGAGGACCAGGCCGATGGCGGCGCCGGTCAGCGGGCCGGCCGACTCGCCGGCCGCCCGGGCGGTGGTCCACAGGAACAGGGCCGTCTCCAGGCCCTCGCGGCCGACCGCGAGGAAGGAGGTGAGGATCAGCATCCCGGAGCCCATCGCGAGCGCACCGGTGACCTTCGCCTTCAGCTCACCGGAGAGGCTGCGGGCCGAGCGGCGCATCCAGAACACCATGGCGGTGACGAACGCGACGGCGATCACGCTGAGGGTGCCGCCGAACGCCTCCTGGGCGGTCGCCGACAGGGACGCGGCGGTGAAGGTGAGGACGGCGCCGAAGCTCATCGCCACGGCGGTCGCGGCCAGGACACCCGTCCACACCTGCGGCAGCCGCGAGCGGGCCTCGGCCCGCACGAGTGTGGCGATGAGGATGGAGACGATGAGTCCGGCTTCGAGTCCCTCCCTCAGTCCGATCAGGAAACTCGGAAACGCGTCGTCCCACATGCCCTGCGACCCTCCCAACTTAGTGAAGGCATGCCTTACCTTCGTGGACCATCATGACTACAGGGATGCAGCCCGTAAGCCATGAAGCGGCAATAGGCAGGCAAAGCTCGGGAACTGTGCACACACTCGTATCGTCTACAGTTCGGTAGACGGTCTACATATGTGTAGTCGGAAGCAGCCGAGTCAGAAGTAACCGAGGAAAGGGCGTGCGGCGATGGCCACTCCCTCAGACCTGTCGTCGCAGCTCGCGGTCAACGTGCTCGACGCGCACTCCCTGCTGGCCGCCTTCGGGGTGATCGGCGTCGGGGTGGTGCTGTTCGCCGAGACGGGCCTGCTGATCGGCTTCTTCCTGCCCGGCGACTCCCTGCTGTTCACGGCGGGGCTGCTGTGCACGGGAGCGTCCGACCGGGGTGTGCACCTCTCTCTCGGGCCACTGCTGGCCGCCGCGGCCGTCGGCGCGCTCGCGGGTTCGCAGTGCGGGTACCTGCTCGGCCGCAAGGCGGGCGGCGCCCTGCTGACCCGCAGCCGGTCGGCCCGGCTGCACCAGGGCGCGCAGCGCGCCGAGGAGCTGCTGGAGCGCTACGGATACGCGAAGGCGATCGTGCTGGCCCGCTTCGTGCCGGTGGTGCGGACGGTGCTGAACCCGATGGCGGGCGCGCTGGGCGTGCCGGCCCGGACGTTCACCCTCTGGCAGGTGGCGGGCGGGCTCGTGTGGAGCCTCGGTCTCACCCTGGCCGGATACGCGCTGGGCTCCTCCATCCCGAACGTCGACAAGTACCTGCTGCCGGTGATCGCGCTGATCGCCGTCGTGTCGCTGGTCCCGCTCGCCGCCGAGGTGCTGCGCTCCCGCAGGGCTGCCAAGGAGGCGCGCGGATGATCCTGGCGCTCACGGGCTCGTCGCTCGACGGGCCGCTCTACCGGGACGTGGTGGATCTCGCCCACCGCTCCCCCGCCCGGCTGGACGGCGTCGTCACGCTGTGGTCGACGTACGGCCTGGCGGTGTTCGCGCTGCTCATGGTCGTCGGCTGGTGGCGGGCCCGCAGGGTCGACGCCACGGCGGGCATGACGGCGCTGACCGTTCCGGTGGCGGTGCTGGTGGCCTTCGGGGCGGACGCCGGGTTGAAGGCACTGGTCCGGGAGGACCGGCCCTGCCGGGGCCTGCCCTTCCCCACGCTGGAGTCGTGTCCGGCGCCGGGTGACTGGTCGTTCCCCAGTAATCACACCGCGATCGCGGCCGCCGCGGCGGTCGCCCTGTTCTTCGTCTCCCGTCGGCTGGGGTTCCTCGCCTCCGGCTTCGCCGTGGCCATGGCGGCCTCCCGGGTCTGGGTGGGCGTCCACTATCCGCACGACGTCCTCGTGGGAGCCCTCGTCGGCGGCCTGGTCGCCTTCCTGGTGATGACCGTGCTCCGGCGCCGGCCGCGGGGACTGGCCGGACGGCTGGCGGCGACCAGGCTGCGTCCGCTGCTGGTGTCATGAACGCCAAGACCCTCGCGGCACTGGCGGGCACTCTCGCGCTCAGCGCCTGGGCGGCGTTCGGCGTGCTGGCGGCGGCCGTCTACGGCCGGCACGGCGCCCCGCTGTTCCTCGACCACGGCCTGCTGACCTGGTCCGTCGGCCACCGGCCGGCGATGGCCGTCGCAGTCGCCCGCGGGCTGACCGCCACCGGCACCGGAGTCGTCCCGTACGCGGTGGTCGTCCTGGCCGGGCTGCTGGCGGGCCACACCCGGCGGCAGCGGCTGGTCGGCGCGCTGCTGATGGCCGCCTGCCTCGCCACCGGCCAGGCCGTGCGCTACGCCGCTGTGGAGCTCGTCGGCCGGGCCCGCCCGCCCGCTCTCGACTGGCAGACCCACGCCTCCGGCTGGTCGTTCCCGTCGGGGCACACCACCACGGCGGCCCTGACGGCCGGTCTGGTGATCCTCGCGCTGTGCCTGCGTGCCCCGCACGGCCGCACACCACTGTGCCTGGCGGTGGCCTGCTGGGGGGCTGGGGTGGGCCTGACCCGGATCTTCCTCGGCGTGCACTGGTTCACCGACGTGCTCGGGGGCTGGCTGTTCGCCGTCGGCTGGCTCGGCCTGTGGCTGTGCGCGGCGGCCTGGTGGCTGCCCCCGCGCCCGAGCACCAGCACCAGCACCAGCGAGCCGGGCCCGGGCTGAACGCGTCCTACGCGTGCTGAGTGCGCGGGCCCAGGGTCAGGCGGCGGCGTGCGGGCCGTCCGGGCGGCCGTTGCGCTGGTGGACCATCTCGCGGCTCAGCTCCTCGGTCTCGGCCTCGGACAGCCGCTCGAAGCCGTCCTCGGTGATGGCCGACACCACCGGGAAGATACGGCGGTTCAGGTCGGGGCCACCGGTGGCGGAGTCGTCGTCGGCGGCGTCGTACAGCGCCTGGAGCGCGGCCAGGGCGGCCTCCCGGCGGGTCAGGTCCGGCCGGAACAGCTTCTTCAGGGCGCCCCGGGCGTACGGGGAGCCGGAGCCCTCGGCGTGGAAGTGCCGCTTCTCGTACAGGCCGCCGGCCGCGTCGAAGGAGAAGATGCGGCCGCGGCCGCCCTCGGGCGCGGTGGTGTCGTAGCCGACGAGCAGCGGTACGACGGCGAGGCCCTGCATGGCCTGGGCGAGGTTCTGCCGGATCATGGCCGCGAGGCGGGTCGCCTTGGCGCCCAGGGACATCGGGGTGCCCTCGATCTTCTCGAAGTGCGTGAGTTCGACCTGGTAGAGCCGCACCATGTCGAGCGCGAGGCCGACGGTTCCGGCGAAGGCGACGGCCGTGTGGTCGTCGGCGGGGTGCACCTTCTCCAGGTCGCGCTGGGCGATGAGGTTGCCCATCGTGGCCCGGCGGTCTCCGGCGATCAGCACACCGTCGCGGAAGGTGAGGGCGAGCACCGTGGTGCCGTGCGGGATGCTGCCGGGCGCGGCGCGGACCCCGTCCGGGAACGGCGGCACGGTGGGCAGCAGGCCGGGGCGGTGCGCGGCCAGGAACTCGGAGAAGGACGAGCTGCCGGGCGTGAAGAACTCCTCCGCCGGCCGCCCCGCGATGTGACGCTCCGTCATGCCGTTCCCCCTCCTGTGCCGTCAGGCCCGTTCGTCTCCTACCTGGCGCGGGCGTCCGGGAAACTCCCGCCCGCTCACAGGGCCTTGCGCCGGACGAGCACCGCCAGCACGACGAGGCCCGGGAGCAGCGGCAGCCATACGGTGAGCAGCCGGTAGCCGAGTACGGCGGAGGCCGCGGTCGCGGCGGGGGCTCCGGACACGGTCAGCGCGAGGGCGAGGGCGGCGTCCAGGGAGCCGAGCCCGCCCGGGGTGGGCAGCAGGGCGGCCGCGCAGCTGGCGGTGAGGTACAGGAGGGCCACCTGGAGCGCCGGCAGGGGCAGTTGGACGGCCTGGGCGACGGAGACGAGCACCAGGGAGTGCAGGGCGGCGAAGGCCAGCGAGCCGCCCCACAGGGCGGCGGCACGGGCCGGGCAGGCGTGCACGGTACGGATGTCGGCCAGCACACTCGCCAGCGCGCGGCGGCAGCGCGGGCGCAGCGGACCGGCCAGGAGCGCCACGAGCAGGCCGGCGGCGCCGAGCACGGCGGCGACCGCGGCCGGGGAGACGTGCGGGACGCGCAGCAGGCCCGGGCAGAGCGGGGCGAGCGCCGCGATCAGGGCGAGGCGGACGACGGCTCCGGCGGTTGCCTTCACGGCGAGCGCGCCGGCCGAGCGGCCCGCCGGCAGTCCGCAGCGCATGAGGAAGCGCAGGTTCACCGCGCCGGCGCCGAGCCCGGCGGGCAGCAGGTGGTTGGCGGCGGAGGCGGCGAACTGGGCGGCGAGCAGCCGTGGTCCGGGCAGCCGCCGGGCGACCGCGCCCTGCTGGGCGAGCGCCGAGGCCACCCAGGTGCCGACGGCCGCCACCGCGCCGAGCAGCAGCCACCCCTCGTCGGCGACGGCCAGCCGCAGCGCCCCGGTCTCCACCGCCGGCCAGTGCCGCCGAGCCACGTAGGCCGCGCCCAGCAGGACGGCGAGGCAGACCAGCGTGTGCCAGTAGGCCCGGCGGCGGCCGACGGTGAGGTCCGCGGAAGCGGTCAGGAGCGGGCCGCGGGCAGGGTGGAACGCGTCCTGGGGTGCCTCCTGTACGGCGTGCTGGGTCATCGACCGCCTCCCCCGTGTCCGCCACGGCGCCGGGTCATGAACCGGCCTCCGGTACGGCGTAGTAGAGGCGCAGCCCGTCGAGCGGCACGGAGGGCCACGAGCGGGCGTACCGCGGTGGCCGGGAGCCCGCGGGCACCAGGGCGGCGACCGGGGTGTGGCGCGCGGTGCGGGTGATGGCCTCTGCCGTGCTGTTGGCGTTGTGCCCGGTCGTCGCCGCCGAGGAACAGCCGGCGTAGAACGCCACCGGGATGGCCTCGTGCCCGGTGACCAGACAGGGCGGGCGGACCCCCAACCCGTGCAGGGCGGCGGCGGTGCGGGACCAGTCGCGGTGGGCGGCGGTGGTGCGGTCCACGGCGCCTTCCAGGACGGCGAGTTGCACCGCGAGGTGGGCGGCGAGCCCGAGCGGCAGCAGGGTGACGACCACCGGCCGCCAGGCATGCGATGGCGCGGTCAGCAGATGGACGAGTGCGAGGGCGACGGGGATCGACAGCAGGGCGTAGGCGGGGAGCAGGAAGCGGGGCGCCGCGTAGCCGATCATGAACAGGTAGGGGACGGCGGCCGTGGCCGCGCAGGCCAGCGGCAGCAGGGTGGGCACCGTCCGCCGGGCGCGGACCGCGACCGTGAGGCCGAGCGCGGCGAGCACGGGCAGTACGAACCACCAGACGGTGACCACCGGGCTGGGCAGCGCTCCCGTGCACGGCCGGCACAGCGCCCGCCCGCCGAGGCTGCGCAGCTGGTCGACGACGGCGAAGTGCAGGCCGAGTCCTCCCTGGATCGCGGAGCCGTCGGCGAGGCGCTGGGCGAGGCCGCCGTAGCTGACGTACGCCTCGATCACCCACTCGAGTGCCCCGGCGGCGAGCCCGGTGAGAAGGACGAGGAGGGGCCGCCAGTGGTGGCGCACCAGGCCGAGGGCGAGGAGCGGCAAGGTGACCCAGACGGCGTCCACGGGACGCATCCAGGCCATGAGTGCCGCGCCCGTGCCCAGGCCCCACAGTGCGGCCCGGTCGGCCCGGTCCGCGCGGGCGCGCAGGAAGCAGGCCACGGCGCCGAGGGCGCCCACGGCCACCCAGTAGTTGGGCATGGCCTGGGGGCCGTAGAACAGGGTCACCCACAGGGAGGCGAAGAGGGCGCCGGCGAGGGCGAGCACCGGGACGGGGAACAGGCCGCGCCAGGCGCGCAGGGCGAGGAAGAGGGCGAGGCCGGACAGGAGCGCGAGGTAGACCCGCAGCAGCGCGGTCGAGGAGGACCAGGCGGCGACGGGCGCGACCAGCAGGGAGACGCCCCGCGCGCGGGGTGCGCTGAAGAAGGCGGCGGGGACGTGTCCGCTGACCTGGCTGACGTACACCGTCTCGTCCCAGCCGAGGCCCATGCCGGGCCGGACCAGGAGCAGTTGGGCCAGCGTGAAGACCGCCGCGACGGCCGCGAGCGGCCAGGTGGCGCGGGCCGCTCCGGTGCCGGCGGGCGGGCGGCGCAAGCGCTCGCGCCGGGCCGCGTCGGCTTTGGCGTGCGCGCTGCCGAGCATGATCACCCCTCTTCCCCCTACAACTCGTAGGGTCGACTTGCACCCTACAGCCCGTAGGACTGAGGGCGGGGATCGGGGAAAACACCGACAAACTAACGCGGATCGCGGATCCGTGTCGGGCGAAGAGGGCCATCCGGCCGACGGCACTACGCGCTGTAAGGTTGGGGCATGGCTGGCACAGGGTCCCGCGGCAGGGCGGAGCGGCGCAGCGCCGGGGAGCTGGAGAGCGAGGTGCTGGCCGCACTCTGGGCCACCGAGCGGCCGCTGACCCCGGCGGAGATCCAGGCCGAGATAGCGGGCGGACTCGCCTACAACACCGTGCACACCATCCTCAAACGCCTGTACGACAAGGGCTTGGTGCTGCGGGACGCCGACGGCCGGCGCGGCGCGTACCGTCCCGCGAAGAACGCGGCGGAGCTGACCGCCGAGGCGATGCACGAGGCCCTGGACCGCGGCCCGGACCCGATCGCGGCACTCCAGCAGTTCGTGACCGGCCTGCGCCCCGAGGAGGAGCGGGCGCTGCGGGAGCTGCTCGCCGGAGGCGGCGCATGAGGTTCGACGTCTACACCCCACTGCTGCTGTCGCTGCTGCTCTCCGGCGTCGCTCCGGTGATCGGCGGCCGGGTGGCGCCCGGGCTCGCCGCGCGCGTGCTGACGTCGGCGGCCGTGCTGACCGCCGCGGCCACGACCTGGACGCTGGTGCTGCTGGCGGCCGCGCTGGTCTGGGACGCGCCGCCGGTGGTGCGGGAGGCCCGGGAGGACGGGCGTCGGCTGGTGGATCCGGTGCCGGAGGTGATCGGCGTCGCCGCCGCGGTGGCGCTGGCCGTCGTCGTGTGGCGGGTGTACCGGGCAGTGCGCGCCGAGCGGTGCACCCGGCGGGCGCTGCGGCGGCTGTGCGCGGGGCAGCCCGCGGACACGGAGTTGATCGTCGCCGCCTCCGACGTACCGCGGGCGTTCGCGATCCCGGGCCGGCCGGGCCGGATCCTGGTCACCTCGGCGATGCTGGGCGCGCTGGCGCCGGACGAACGGCGGGTGCTGCTCGCCCACGAGCGCGCGCATCTGACGCACCGGCACGGGCTGCTGGTGACTGCGGCCGCCCTGGCTGCGGCGGCCAACCCGCTGCTCGCACCGGTCCGTTCGGCCGTGGTCTTCCTCGTGGAACGCTGGGCGGACGAGCAGGCGGCGACCGCCGTCGGGGACCGGCGGACCACCGCCCGCGCCCTGGCCCGCGCCGCCCTCAGCGCCGGACGGGCCCGCCCGGCGTGCACCCTGAACTTCACCGACCGCGCGGTCTCCCGCCGGATCGCGGCGCTCCAGACGAGCCCGCCCCCGCAGCTGTGGACCGCAGCGGCGGCCGTCCTCGCCCTGGGCACCCTCCCCGCCCTGCTCGCCGCCGACGCGACGGGCGACCTGCTCGGCCTGCTGTCCGGGGTGCTGAACTGACGCTCAGCCGGCGTTCGGCGCCCGGTGCAGGGGCTGCTCCGGGGCCGGGCGGGGGCTGACCCGGGGTACGGAGCGGACGGCGGGCTCGTCCGTGCTCACCCGCAGCGCCGCCCCGTGGTGGTGGAGCGTGAGCGGCTCCCCGTCCAGCAGCGTGTACGTCGCCTTGTCCGCACCGATCTCCACCCTGAGGCGG
Organism: Streptomyces sp. NPDC001450; assembly: GCF_053597295.1. Taxonomy (NCBI): domain Bacteria; kingdom Bacillati; phylum Actinomycetota; class Actinomycetes; order Kitasatosporales; family Streptomycetaceae; genus Streptomyces; species Streptomyces sp. NPDC001450. The sequence goes on along the minus strand of NZ_JBSFHY010000002.1, from coordinate 13,667 downwards.
CGGCCGCGGAACTGGAGGCTGAAGGCCAGGCGGCGCAGCCGCTCCGGCAGGCGCGGCGCGAAGCGCAGTCCCTCGCCGTCGCGGCGCAGTCCGCCGAAGCCCGCGACCAGCGCCATCCAGGTACCGGCCAGCGAGGCGATGTGCAGTCCGTCCCGGGTGTTGTGCTCCAGGTCCTCCAGGTCCATCAGGGCCGCCTCGGCCGTGTAGCCGTAGGCGAGCCGCAGATGGCCCGCCTGGGCGGCGATGACGGCCTGGCAGCAGGCGGACAGGGACGAGTCGCGTACGGTCAGCGGCTCGTAGTAGGCGAAATTGCGGGCCACCTGCTCGTCGTCGAAGCGGTCGCCGCACGTGTACATGGCCAGCACCAGGTCGGCCTGCTTGACGACCTGTTTGCGGTAGAGGTCGAAGTAGGGGAAGTTCAGCAGCAGCGGATACTGGTCGGGGCGGGTGTGCGCGAAGTCCCAGCGCTGGTAGCGGGTGAATCCGGCGTGCTGCTCGTGGACGGCGAGCTCGTCGTTGTAGGGGAGGTGCACGGCCTCGGCGGCGTCCCTCCACGCCGCGCTCTCCTCCTCGTCCACGCCCAGGCGGTCCGCCTCGTGCGGGTGCCGTTCGGCGGCGTCGGCGGCGGCGAGCAGGTTCTGGCGGGCCATCAGGTTGGTGTAGGTGTTGTCGTCGGCGACCGCGCTGTACTCGTCGGGGCCGGTGACGCCGTCGATGTGGAAGACGCCGTGGTGGTCGTGGTGGCCGAGCGAGCGCCACAGGCGGGCGGTCTCCACCAGCAGCTCGACGCCCGTCTCCCGTTCGAAGGCGGTGTCGCCGGTGGCCTCGACGTAGCGGACGACCGCGTCGGCGATGTCCGCGTTCACGTGGAAGGCGGCGGTGCCGGCCGGCCAGTACGCCGAGCCCTCCGCGCCCTGGATGGTCCGCCAGGGGAAGGCGGCCCCGCCGAGCCCCAGTTGGGTCGCGCGCTCGCGTGCCTCGTCCAGGGTGTTGTACCGCCAGCGCAGCGCCTCGGCGACGGCCTCGGGTGCGGTGTGGGTGAGGACGGGCAGTACGAACATCTCGGTGTCCCAGAACGCGTGCCCGTCGTAGCCGGAGCCGGTCAGGCCCTTGGCGGGTATCGCCCGCTGTTCGGCGCGGGCCCCGGCCTGCAGGACGTGGAAGAGGGCGAACCGTACGGCCTGCTGGATCTCCTCGTCGCCGTCCACCTCGACGTCCGCGCGGGACCAGAAGTCGTCCAGGTAGGCGCGCTGGTCGTCCAGGAGTCCCTGCCAGCCGTCGTGCGCGGCGGCCGCGAGGGCGGCGTCGACCTGGTCGGCCATCGCGGGCAGCGAGCGGGTGCCGGACCAGCCGTGGGCGACCAGCTTCTCCACGCGCAGCGTCCGGCCCGGCTCCAGGACGGAGGTGACGGTGAGCCGGGCGACGTCGCCGCCGCTCTCGCTGCGGGTGGTGGTGTGCTCGGGGCCGGTGATTACGTGGTCGGCGGCCACGGCCACTCGCAGGCCGCTGCGCCGGGTGCGGTGTACCAGCCGCAGCCGGTTGCCCGCGGCGAGGTCGTCCTCCTGCTCCAGCGGCGACTGCAGCGCCATCGCGGCGCGCGGGTCGCCGTTCGAGCCGGGCAGCTGTTCGTTGGCGACCAGCTCCGACTGGATGACCACCCGGCTGCGGCGGCCGACGGCCTCCACCTCGTACGCCACCGCGGCCACCGCGCGCTGGGTCAGCGACACCAGCCGGGTCGAGCGGACCCGGACCGTGGAGCCGGCCGGGGACGTCCACTCGACGGTCCGCTCCAGCACTCCGCGGCGCAGGTCGAGGACGCGCTCGTGGGCGAGGAGCCGGCCGTAGCGCAGGTCGAACGGCTCGTCGTCCACCAGCAGCCGCAGGATCTTGCCGTTGGTGACGTCGATGACCGTCTGCCCGGACTCGGGATAGCCGTAGCCGGCTTCCGCGTACGGCAGCGGGTGCACCTCGTGCACCCCGTTGAGGTAGCTGCCGGGCAGGCCGTGCGGTTCGCCCTCGTCCAGGTTGCCGCGCCAGCCGACATGGCCGTTGGACAGCGCGAACACCGACTCGCTCTGGGCGAGGACGTCGAGGTTCAGGTCCGTCTCGCGCACGGCCCAGGGCTCGACCGTGTACGACCGGTGGGTGATCACTGCTTGCCTCCCAGCTCCGCGAGATCCTTGACGACGATGCTCGCGCCGTGTGCGTACAGGGCGTCGCTCTGTCCCACCCGGTCGACGCCGACGACGTATCCGAAGCCGCCCGCGCGGCCCGCGTCCATCCCCGCCAGCGCGTCCTCGAACACGGCCGCCCGCGCCGCCTCGACGCCCAGGTCGTGGGCGGCGGCCAGGAAGGTGTCGGGGTGCGGCTTGCCCGGCAGGTGCCGCTCGGCGGCGACCACGCCGTCGATGCGGACGTCGAAGAAGTGCTCGGCGCCGACGGCCCGCAGCATGTCCCGGCAGTTGGCGCTGGAGGAGACGATCGCGGTCCGCAGGCCCTGCGCGCGGACGGCCTCCAGATAGCGCAGGGTGCCCGCGTAGGCCTCCACACCACCGGTGCGGATCCGCTCCAGCAGCAGGTCGTTCTTGCGGTTGCCGAGGCCGTGCACGGTGCGCGCGCCGGGCGGGTCGTCGGGGCCGCCCTCGGGCAGGTGGATGCCGCGCGAGTCGAGGAAGGAACGGACGCCGTCGGCGCGCGGGCGTCCGTCGACGTACTCGTCGTAGTCGGCGATCTCGTCGAACGGCCGCGCCTGCGGGCCCTCGTACTCGCGCAGGAACGCGTCGAACGTCTCCTTCCAGGCGGCCGCGTGCACGACGGCCGTCTTGGTGACGACCCCGTCGAGGTCGAACAGACAGGCCAGGATGGTGTCGGGCAGACCGAGCTGAGTCATACTCAGCACCCTTCCCCATGGAGCGCCCTCCAGTGGGTGGCGAGCGCCACATGAGCCAGACTTTCGAACCTTCCGACCTGACTGTCACCGTCGCCGCCGCCGGTGACACACTCTGCTGTGTGCCGCTGACCTTCGACGACCTCCTCACCCGCGCCCGTGCCCTCGCCCAGGGCGGGCGGCGCGCGATCCTCGGGATCACGGGCGGTCCGGGCGCGGGCAAGACGACGCTGGCCGAGCATCTGGTGCGCGCCCTGAACGCGGACGGCCCGCCCTGGGTGGTGCACGTCCCCATGGACGGCTTCCATCTGGCCGACGTCGAACTGGACCGGCTGGGCCGCCGGGACCGCAAGGGCGCGCCCGACACCTTCGACGCCGCCGGGTACGCGGCACTGCTGCGGCGGCTGCGCGAGGAGACCGGCGAGGTGGTGTACGCGCCCGGGTTCGAGCGGGTCCTGGAGCAGCCGGTCGCGGGCGCGATCCCGGTGCCGCCGACGGCTCGGCTGGTGGTGACGGAGGGCAACTACCTGCTGCTGGCGGAGGGTTCGTGGGCGCGGGTGCGGCCGTGCCTGGACGAGGTGTGGTACTGCGAGATCGACGAGCAGGAACGGATCCGGCGACTGGTCGCCCGGCACGAGGAGTTCGGCAAGGAGCGCGAGGCGGCCGTGGCCTGGGTCCTGGGGACGGACCAGCGCAACGCCGCTCTGATCGCTACGACGCGGGGCCGGGCGGACCTGGTCGTGCCGCCCGGCGCGCTGCCCTCGCTCGGACGCTCAGCGTGAGTACGGGTTCGCCGGCGGCATCGCCCGCCGGATCCCCGAGCACCGCGGTGAACTCCTCGGTGCGTACCGTCAGCCCCTGCTCGCCGCTGTCGAAGGCGGGTGAGAAGGGGCCGCCGGGCCCGTACCGTACGGCGAACACGTGCAGGCCCTCCGGAGCGCCCGGTGCCGGGTCGGCCTCCAGTGCGGTGGAGCCGACCAGGTGGCGCCAGCCCTCGTCGGGGCTGCCGTAGCCGCGCGGGTCGGCCGCGAGCGCGAACGCCGCCTGTTCCTGGGTGAGTTCGGCGCGGGCGTCGAAGTGGTCGGGGCCGGGGTCCGCCGGATGCGTGAGGCGCAGCCCGCCCGCGCAGGCCACCTCGCCCTCGGCGACGCGGCGCACCCGGTCGCCGTCGTCGGCGGCGTACGGCAGCCCGGACAGCAGGTACGGTGCCCCGTCGAGCCGCTCGACGGCGACCGTCACCCACAGGCTGGTGCCGTCGGTGACGTACAGCGACCGCACATGGCGCAGTACGTGGTCGCGGCCGACGACCGGCTTGGTGACCAGCTTGGCCGCGAGGCCGTCGGCGCGGACGTCGCGGACGCGCACCTCGCCCATCGGGCGGCACAGCAGGAAGCCGTCCGTGACCGGGCCGAACCCGTGCTGGCGGCGCACGGCGGCGGGCAGGTAGTAGGTGCCGGCAGCCTCGACGAGCGAGGGGGTCATGCGGCTGTCGAAGGCGACGGAGACCGTGCCGGAGCGCAGCTGGTGGCGGGCGGGTGCGGTCGACGGGACGCGGTGCCAGCGGATGGTGTCCTGGATCTGCCAGACCAGCATGAAGGCGAAGTGTCCGTCGATGCCACCGTCGCGCTGGACCGCGTGCCGTCCCCAGCGGGTGTCGCCACGGTAGCGGCCCAGGTCCGCGCCGACGCGTGCACTGAAGTAGCGCAGGCCCAGGACGGATTCGAACCCGGAGTGCTGTTCGCTGTAGCGGGGTCCGCCGTTGTCGAAGCCGCCGCTCGTCAGGCGGGCGTCGATGTAGCGGGCGAGCGCCTCTCCGTCCTCGGCGAACACCTCCTCGCCGCTGACCCGGTGGGCCTGGGCGAGGAAGGAGAGGGAGATCGGGCCGTAGTTGTTGTCGTACGCCCCGCCGTGCTCGGGCGGCAGCAGGGCACCCCGGTCGCGGACCCGGTGGGCGCGGATCTCGTCGGCGTACACGGCGAGCGCGCGGGCGTGGACCTGTTCCCCCCGCCCGTCCGGGAGATGGCGGGCCAGCATCAGGCCGCCGACCACACAGCCGATGGCCTGGTTGCCCGCCTCCTGCGGGTTGAAGAAGGTCGCCTCGGTCAGCCAGCGCCAGTAGCCGTGGGCCAGGTCCGTGAGCGCGGTGCGCTGTTCGTCGTCCAGGAGGCCGTCGGCCGTGTCGAGGACGTTGACCGCCTGGAGCAGCGCCCACACCGTGCTCGGCCAGTCACCGATGGGGTGCGCGCCCGCTTCCAGTACGTAACGGGCGTACGGCAGGCCCGAGTCGGTGGCGCGGAGGTTGGGGTAGCCGGGGTTGTCCACGGTGTAGACGCGCTCGCGGAGATGGAAGGCGAGGCTGCGGCGCACCGCTTCCGGCAGCCGGGGGTCCCCGCCCCGCTGCCAGGCGAGGGCGAGCAGGGAGGTGATGCCGAGGGAGGTGTCGCCGATGTCGTCGCCGGCGTCGGGGTGTTCCAGGTTGCCCTCGGGGGTGAGACGGGCCAGGGCCTGCTCGGTGACGTCGGCGAGGACCGCGTCGTACGCCTCGGGGGTGTCCGGGAGGTCGTGCAAGGGGCCGCGCTGGTGGGGGAGATGCACGGGTGGATCAGCCCTTCATGCCGGAGGTCGCCATGCCTTCCACCAGCCTCTTCTGGAAGATGAGGAAGCAGATGAGCGTGGGCGCGAGCGCGATGGTCGACATGGCGAACATTGCGCCGTACGAGGAGCCGCTCGTCTGGTCCAGGAACAGGGTCAGCCCGAGCGGGACCGTGAACTTGTCGTTCTGCTGGAGGTAGACGAGCTGGTGGAGGAAGTCGTCGTACGTCCAGATGAAGGTGAAGATCGTGGTGGTGATCAGGGCCGGCTTCATCAGCGGCAGAATGATCTTCCAGTAGATCTGCAGCGGGTTGGCGCCGTCCATCATGGCAGCCTGGTCCAGCTCGCGCGGGATGGAACGGATGAACTGGACCATCAGGAAGATGAAGAACGCGTCCGTGGCCAGGAACTTCGGCACGATCAGCGGGAGGTAGGTGTTGATCCAGGTCAGGTTGTAGAAGATCGTGTACTGCGGGATCAGGACGGCCTGCGTGGGCAGCATCAGCGTGCCGAGCATCAGGCCGAACCAGATCTTCTTGCCCCGGAACTCGAAGCGCGCGAAGGCGTAGGCGGCCAGCGAGCAGGAGATGACGTTTCCGATCACCGCGCCGATCGTGACGATCAGCGAGTTGGTGACGTAGAGGGAGAAGGAGTTGCCGGAGCCGCTCCAGCCCTCGGAGTAGTTCTGCGGGTGCAGCCGGTCCGGGATCAGCCCGGGGTGGGTGAAGATCTCGGTGTCGGGCTTGAGCGAGCTGCTCAGCATCCACAGCAGCGGGTACAGCATGACGACCGCCACGCCGATGAGCACGGTGTGGATGAAGATGCGGCGGGTGCCGGTGGCCGAGCGGAGCTTCTGCAGCGGCGGCATCGAGGATCGGGGCGGGGTGATGGCGGACATGGGGTGTGAGGACTCCTCGCTCAGGCGTCGAATCGGACTCCGACGACGTCAGTCGTCGTAATGCACCCAGTAGCGACTGGCGACGAAGTTGACCGCCGTGAAGCCTGCGATGACCAGGAACAGCACCCAGGCCAGCGCCGAGGCGTACCCCATCTGCAGGTCGGTGAAGCCCTTCTTGTACAGGTACAGGGAGTACAGCATGGTCGAGTTGAGCGGTCCCCCGGTGCCGTTGCTGATCACGAAGGCGGGGGTGAACGTCTTGAACGCGTCGATGATCTGCAGGACCACGTTGAAGAAGACGATCGGCGTGAGCAGCGGAAGGGTGATCCGGAAGAACCGGGTGACGGGCCGGGCGCCGTCGATCGCCGCCGCCTCGTACACGTCCTTCGGCAGCTGCTTGAGCCCGGCGAGGAAGATGACCATCGGGGTGCCGAACTGCCAGACGGCGAGCAGGACGAGCGTGTAGAGCGCGGAGTCGGGGCTGGAGATCCAGTCCTGGCCCTTGATGCCGAACCAGCCGAGGAAGTCGTTGAACAGGCCGTCGCCGCCGAAGACCTGGCGCCACACGATGGCGATGGCCACCGCTCCGCCCAGCAGCGAGGGCAGATAGAACGCGGCCCGGTACAGGCCGATGCCCAACAGGTCCCGGTTGAGCAGCATCGCCACGCCGAGCGCGAGCGCCAGTTTCAGCGGCACGGAGACGAGGACGTACAGCAGGGTGGCGTGCACCGAGTCCCAGAACACCGGGTCGTCGGTGAACATGCGTGAGTAGTTCTCGGCGCCGACCCACTTGGCGGGCGAGAGCAGGTCGAAGTCCGTGAAGGACAGGTACAGCGAGTCCAGCATCGGATAGACCGTCAGGCCGAACAGGCCGACGAACCAGGGGGCCAGGAAGAGGTACGGCCACAAGCCCCCGCCGCGCCGTCTGGCGGCACGCCGGCGCATCCGTTCCCGCTCGCGCTGGTCGGCGGGGGCCGCCGACGCCGCCGGCGCCTCCCCCACGACCTCGTCGGTCTTGGTGGTGGTCATGCCCATCTTCTCCCTGGCCCTCTCCCGGTGCCTGACTGTGCTGGGGCGGGCGGTCAGCCCGCGAGGATCGACTGCGCCTGGTCGAAGAACTCGCTCAGCTGCGCCTTGACGGACTTCTTGCCGAAGGCGACCGCCAGGTTGGACTGGAACAGCAGGTCCCAGATCTGGTCCGCGCCCTTGGGCGGGGGCACCGGCGCGGGCAGCGCGCCCGCGGCCTTGGAGACCCGCTGGGAGATGTAGTCGGCGTTCGCCATGTTCAGCTTGTCGGTCTCGGTCAGCCCGCCGGAGATCAGCGAACGGGCCTTCTCGGTCGGCGGGATGCCGCGCAGCAGCTGCATGTCCTTGATGGCGGTGGCGTCCTGGGCGAAGAAGTCCATGATCTTCACCGAGTCGGCGACCTTCTTGCCGGCCTTGGTGGCGCTCAGCAGCACACCGCCGTTGACGAAGTTGCCCTCGCGGGCGCCGGACCAGTCGCCCTGCGGGGTGGGCAGGAAGTCCAGCTGGGCGTCGGTGATCGAGCCGCCGGCTCCGTAGACACCGGAGTCGAAGGTGAACAGGGCCTTGCCTATGACGACCGCGTTCTTGGTGAGGTCGTTGTGCGCGGCGGAGGTGATGGCGGGCGGCGGGGAGGCGTGGTCCTTTCGCATCCCGGTCCAGAACTCCCACCACTCCTGAAGGGTGTCGGCGGTGAAGCCGAGCTTCTTGCCGTCGTCGGAGAAGAACTGCTGGCCCTTCTCGCGGGCGAAGATCTCGAAGCACTGGAGGGTGGAGCCGCCGCCGTCGTCGACGCCGTACCGCTTGCCGCCGCTCTTCTTGTAGACGTCGGTCGCGATCTTCTTCAGGTCGTTCCAGGTCCACTCGCGGTCGGGCAGCTTCAGGCCGAGCTGCTCCAGTCCGGAGCGGTTGACGGTGAGCTGGTTGACGCCGATGCCGGACGGGACGCCGTACAGCTTGCCGTCGACGGTGCCGGCGGCGAGGAGCGTCTTGGAGAAGCCGGTCAGGTCGAGGGACTTGCCGACGTAGGAGTCGAGCGGGGCGAGGATGCCCTTGCGGGCGTACTGCGCGACCAGCGCGGTGTCCATCTGCAGCAGGTCGGGGGCGCTGCCGCCGGCGACCTGGGTGTTGAACTTGTCGAAGTAGCCGTCGTAGCCCTGGTAACGGGTCTCGATCTCGATCTTCGGGTTCTTCTTCAGGAAGTAGGCGAGGGCCTTCTTGTACGCGGCGTGCCGCTCGTCGCTGCCCCACCAGGTCATGGTCAGCTTGCCGCTGTCGCTGCCCGCGCCGGTGCCGCCGGCGCAGGCGGCGAGCGTCGAGCCGAGCGCGCCGGCGGCGGCCAGCCCGCTCGCGGTGCGGATGAGGGTTCTGCGCGAGATCTGGTGACCCACCGGGTCCTCCCTGAAGGTGCGTGACGGATCCCGGAGCCGGTCAACTCGGCTCGGGTGCCTTGGTGTTGGAATCGCTCCCGGTACGCGGCCTCGCCCGGCCGCGCACCCCTGACGGGTGCGGTCCCCGGCCCTCACGGCCGTTGCCCAGCGAGCACGCCCTCGCGTGGCTGCCGTACGTCGCGTACGTCGGGACGCCCACCCTCGAGCCGGGGTTCCCGCCCGGCTTAGAAAGCGCTTGTCCGGACATTGGCAGACCGAGTCGGAGGCCGTCAATGCTTCGCCGGCAGGGCCTCGGTCACGGTTTGGACTCCTCGCGCGACCGCGAGCCGGGCCGCGCCGGCGACGGTACCGAGGTCCCCGACCGTGCTGCTGACCACCTCGGTGGGCCAGCTCAGCCGCTCCAGTTCGGCCCGCACACCGGGCAGGAGTTGCGGGTCCGCGCCGGTGCTGCCGCCGAGCACGATCAGTCCGGGGTCCAGCACGGCGGCCACGGCGGCGGCGAGCCGGCCCACGTCGGCGGCATGGCGGCCGACGACGGCGCGGGCCGTCGCCCGGCCCTGTGCGGCGAGGGCGAAGAGCTGCTCGGTGGTGTGGGGGCAGGGGCCGTCGGCGGGCTGCCAGGCCTCCGCCGCCCGACCCAGCAGGGAGTGCGCACCGACGTACTCCTCCAGGGCCTCGCGGCGCGGCTCGCGGTCGTCGTCCCAGGGGTAGGGCAGCCGGGCCAGCTCGCCCGCGGCGCCGTTCGCTCCGCGCAGCACCCGGCCGCCGACGACGATCCCGAGGCCGATGCCCACGCCGATCCGCAGGTAGCCGAAGGTGTGGCGGCCGCGGGCGGCGCCCTCGTGCAGTTCCGCGAGCGCGGCGCAGTTCACGTTGTTCTCGAGGTGGACGGGGACACCGGGCGGCAGCGCGACGGCCATGGCGTCGTAGGCGGGGCCGGCCTTGGCGGTCGCGGGCCGCATGCCCGTGCCCTCCCGGTCCTGTGCGGTGACGTCGCCGACGGCGACGACGATGGTGCGCAGCGGGGCGTCGGCGGGCAGCGCTCCGAGGGCCTCGCGCACGGCGTCGGCGGCGTCGGCCCGGGAGGTGGTGGCCTGGGCGAGCAGGCTGCCGTCGAGGGCGCAGCCGCGTACCCGGGTGCGGGCGGGGCCGAGGTCCACGGCGAGCACGGCCCCTGCGGCCGGGCCGAGACGGTAGACGGCGGCGGTGCGGCCGGTACCGCTGGAGGCCGTACCGGAGTGGGCGGCGAGCCCTGCGGCCTCGAGCTCGGCCACGGCGCCGGAGACCGTCGGTTTCGAAAGGCCCGCGTCGGCCGCCAGCCGGGGGCGGGTGGCGGAGCCGGCCGCGGCCAGGACGGCGAACACCGCGCGGGCGCTCTCGCTCAGGTTCATGCTCTCCCCCAGATTCGAGCCGCAGTCTGCTGGTGAGGGGCGCCGGGATTGCGTGCCTCTTGACGCACTCTACTTCGTTAGTTAATTTCCTAACGAACTCCACGGTACTCGCCTGCCGTGGCCGCCGCCGAAGCCCGTCCCGGGGCTTCCCGACACCTTCTGCAGCCGTTCATCCAGGCGCGGTTCGCCCACCGTCGCAGCACAGCACCAGGGAGCACGGCTCCTGCAGCGCAGCTCCCTGCGGACGACGAAAGAGGATCCGTGCAGGACGTTCCGTATCCCCTCGTGGTCGGCATCGACGTGGGCGGCACCAAGACCCGTCTCCGGGCTCTGGCCGGGGGCGAGCTGGTCGCCGACCGTGTCCGTTCCAGCGGCGGCTGGCGGCCGCACGCCCCGGCCGCCGCCGCGGCCTGGCTGGCCGCACTGCTCGACGACGCCCTGCCGGCCGGTCTGAGCCCGGCCGCCCTCGCCGTGGGCGGGCACGCCTGCGAGACCCCGCGCCAGTGCGCCGCGATCCGGGCCGCCCTCGGCGACGTCCTGGACGCGCCCGCGCTGATCGTCGGCGACGCCGAACTCCTCGTTCCCGCCGCCGGGCTGGAGAAGGGGGTCGGTCTGGTCGCGGGCACCGGCTCGGTCGCGGTGGGCCATGCGGCCGACGGCACGCCGGTGCAGGTCGGTGGCTGGGGCGCGGTCCTCGGTGACGAGGGCGGGTCGGCCGGGCTGGTCCGGGAGGCCGCGCGGGCCTGCTGGGCCGCCCACGACCGCGGCCAGGCACCCGACGCGCTGGCCGCCGCGCTGCTCGCCGCGTTCGAGGTGCCCGAAGTACCCGCGCTCGGCGCGGCGTTGGAGAGCGCCACGGACGCCTCCGCCGAGTGGGGGCGACACGCCCCGGTCCTCTTCTCGGCCGCCGCGGCGGGTTCCCGGCTCGCCCACGAGGTGATAGCCGCCGGGGGCCGCTCCCTCGCCGCGCTCGTCGTCCGGCTCGCGGACCGCGGCCTCGCCGTGGACGACGTGGTGGTCGCGGGCAGCACCGTCCTCGCCCAGCCGCTCCTGTACGACGCCTTCGCCGCCGCGCTCGCCGACGCCCTGCCCGGAGCACGGCCGTACCCGTTGCGGGTGCCGCCCGTCAACGGGGCGGTGGCGCTGGCGCGTTCGATCCTGTGAACGGCGTGCCCCGCGTTCACCTGCCGCACCCGCCCTCGTCGCCGGGGACTCCCCGGCGGGACACGACCCCGCCCTAGATATTCACTCGTTCAACTTCTTTCCCACGGGATCGCACAATCGGGCCCATCGCGGCCCGGTGTCTCGGCCGTGCGCGCCGGGCGGTCCCGTGGGTCATTCCCCGGCCGCCGTCCGGCCGAAGAACTCGAGAGAGGCACACGCATGCCGTCACCCGCCGGGCTCCGCTCCTCCTCGCCGGCCCGTGGAACCGCCCTGGGCCGGCGCGGTTTCCTCAAGACCTCGCTGGGCGTGCCGGCGGGTGTGCTCGCCGCCCCGGCCTTCGCCGCGTGGCTGTCCGCCGCCGACGCCGAGGCCGCCACCGCCCCCGCCGCGTTCGTCGACGACTACCGGACCAACGTCCTCACCAACCTCACCCCCGAGACCAACGCGGTGGTCCGGATCCTCGGCGGCTTCGCCCAGGCGTGGAAGACCGGCCCGGCCTGGGACACCGGCACCCCGCTGCAGCCCGAGGTGCTGCGCGCCAACATGCGCTACTGCGCCCGGATCACCAGCGAGCGCACCGACGCGCAGGCCAGGGAGGCGTTCGTCTACGACCGCCAGCACCAGAGCTACGCGATGATCGCCGGTCTCGGCCCGCTGGCCGGCCTCTACAAGGCGGGCGCCAAGGCGGTCACCTCGATCACCGGCGCGCCCGACGGCACCCCGGCCACCACCGTCGGCGACGCCGTACCCGCGAACGCCCCGGCCGGCTCGGCGCTCGGCGCGGGCGCCCACGACTCCGCGCTCGGCAAGGTCGCCGAGCTGGTCGACACCGTGCGCGGCCCGTACGCCTCCGGCAACCCGGCCAAGTACGCCTACCAGTACCCGCGTCCGTGGCGCATGAACGAGGACAGCGAGGTCGTCGACACCGGCGCGAAGGACCCGCTCGGCTACCCGGTGTACGAGTCCGACGTGGTGGTCGCGCCGCAGTTGCTGCGTCAGCGCGGCACGTCCCCGACCGACGACGGCGGCTTCCCGAGCGGCCACACCAACGCCTTCCACCTGGCCGCTCTCGCCTACGCGTACGCGGTGCCCGAGCGGTTCCAGGAGCTGGTGACGCGAGCCTTCGAGCTGAGCCACACCCGGATCGTGGCGGGCATGCACAGCACCGTCGACGTCATCGGCGGCCGCGTCATGGCCACCGCGCTGGCCGCGGCCGCCCTCGCCGACCCGGCCAACGCCGGACTGAAGGCCGCCGCCCGCGCCCAGGCCCTCGCCTACTTCACCGCGCAGACCGGCACCACCGCCGACACCCTGTACACCTACGCGCACCCGGACACCGACCCGTACGCCGACCGGGACGCGGGCGCCCGCTCGGTCCGGCCCCGGCTGACGTACGTACTGACCCGGCAGGGCCACAGCGCGCCGCTGACCGTGCCGAAGGGCGCCGAGGTGCTGCTGGAGACCCGGCTGCCGTACCTGGACGCGGACCAGCGCCGCGAGGTGCTGCGCACCACCGGGCTGCCCGCCGGATACGTGCTGCTCGACGGCGCCGAGCAGTGGGGGCGGCTGAACCTGTTCGCCGCCGCCGACGGCTACGGCGCCTTCGACTCCGACGTCGCCCTCACCCTGGACGCGGCCGCCGGCGGCTTCTCGGCGGCCGACAGCTGGCGCAACGCCATCGACGGGTGCGGCGGCCTGACCAAGCGGGGCACCGGCACGCTGACGCTGACCGGCCGCAACCGGTACACGGGCGGGACGGTGCTGGAGTCCGGCGGGCTGACGGCCGGTTCCGAGGACGCTCTCGGCCACGGGGACGTGCGGGTCTCGGGCGGCACCCTGCGGGTCGACGAGCGGCTGCGGGTACGCGGCGGGTACGCCCAGGACTCCGGCACCCTGGAAGTCACCCTGCGCGCGGGCTGCAAGGCGCCGCTGGCCGTGAAGCACCTGGCGGTGCTGGGCCGTTCGGCCGTGCTGTCGCTGCGGCTGGACACCGAGCGGCCGCCGGCCGCGGGCAGCACCTTGCCGGTGCTCGACGTGCCCCGGCTGCGCGGGCAGTTCGACCGTGTGGAGGTGAACTCCGACGCGCTGCGGGCCGTACCCGTGTACACGGCAGAAGGTCTGTCGGTACGACTCGTGAAGCGGTGACGCCCCGGTGGCGGGAGCGGTGCGACAGTAGGGCCATGATCCGGCCCCGGCCAGGTCCTGTCGCCGGACTACCGTCGTCCGCTCTCGGCCACAGAGTCCGGCATCCCCGGCTTCACCATCCAAACCCTCCCGAGCGACCGAGGCCTGGTGGCGGTACCGGAGACGGACGAGGACTT